>NZ_JBHTTQ010000174.1:0-8337 GCF_042794475.1 Streptomyces sp. NPDC056527 | reverse complement strand
AGCGCCGACGCACCCGCGGCCGTCCAGACTCGATCACAACCCCCACAATATCCGGGCAAACAACACCCCACCCCCCAACACACACCCCACCACCCCAGAGCCCACCCCCCACCCCAGGGCAGCCAGCCCACCCACGACCACGGGCACCCCCTGAACACGACCGCAGCCCTCGACTCAGGGCGAGGCCCGCCGCAGCGGGCATGTCCCGACGCAACACCACCGAAGCACCCCGCCCCGGCCCCCACCTCGGGCCCAGCCCGCACAACCACAGGCAGCCCAGGACAGCCCCAGCTCGCATCAAGGACAGCGCTCACCAGGCGCGATCAAACGCCAGACGCTCGCAGCCCAATGCCACCTCGGCTGCCGTGATCGGCAGAACCCGGAGGACGCGGGCACGACCGCCCGCAGCGCTCCAGGCCAGGCCGCGGAGGCAGGGAAAACCGATCAGCACGTGGCTAACCGTCCTACCAGGAGGCCCCCGCCGCGTTCGAATAGCGACCCGACGTCCTCCTACGCGTCGGCCCGCCGAGCCGTGACCAGCAGGTACTCCCAGTCCATGGCACCGTCGGCGAGGTACTGCGAGGCCAGTTCGACAAGGGCTTCGTCGAGGGCGGCCACCCGCTCGCGATCCTCGGAGATGAAGCGGTATGTGGCGATGGTCGGCCCGTAGCAGGCCTTGAAGAAGTCCCGGAACTCCTCCGGCCGCGCGAACCGGTCCACTCGCAGCGGCTGCCGGCGGGCGTCGACGTCCGTCACTCGGTCCCCGAGTAGGGAGCGTACGTGTTCCGGGTTACCCCACAGAGGCGGCGGCTGGGTGCCGGGCGGCGGTGGAGGGGCGTAAGGGCGCATCGCGGCGAACATCTGTCCGATGAACCCCTCCGGGGTCCAGTTGATCAGGCCGATGGTGCCGCCCGGGCGGCAGACCCGGACCAGTTCGTCGGCCGTCTGCTGGTGGTGCGGGGCGAACATCACGCCGACGCAGGACATCACCGTATCGAACTCGCCGTCCGTGAAGGGCAGGGCCTCGGCGTCTGCCTCCCGCCAGTCCAGCTGTGCTCCGCGCTCTCCCGCGAGGTCGCGTCCGACCGCAAGGAGCTCAGGCGTGAGGTCGGAGGCGATGACATCGGCGCCTAGGAGGGCGGCGGGAATAGCCGCGTTCCCGGAGCCGGCGGCGACATCGAGGACGCGGTCGCCCTGCCGGATGCCGCACTCCTGCACCAACACGCCCCCCAGCTCGGAAATGACTTGCGACGCCACGGCGGGGTAGTCGCCCAGGGCCCAGATCGCCCGGTGTTTCGCCTTCAGGGACTGGGGGGCCGCATTCTCGTTGCTCATGCCTTCATCCCTCCCCCCTGCGAAGGCCTTGGGGGCGGGGCCAGGAGGGTGACGCTCCTCGGTTTCCCCTACGGCGGGCTCAATCGATGTGGGTGGAGAGTGTCAGCGGCGCCTGTTGCGTCACTACTACCGCAAGTCCGGTCCAGAGCTCTCACCCGCAAAGAAATCGGTTGGTGCAAGCCGTCGGAGTTCGGTCTCCGACGGCTTCGTCCTGTCTGAGCCGGAAGGTTTGCAGGAGCGGGGGCATGATGCGCGGGCTCACCCGCCGTCTCCCCTCGACCCGAGTCAGCGTCGCAGCAGGGCGCAGACGAAGTCCTCCTGTACCGCACGGACCTTGGCCAGCAGTTCGGGCTTCATGCTCTTGCTGGTCTGTGTGTTGATCGAGAAGGTGAGGGAGCGCTTGCCGTCCGCAGTGCCGGCCGCGAACTGGGTGTAGCCGGGGAAGTTGCCGGTGTGACCGTAAACCGTGCCACATCGCGTCGTGTAGCGGAAGATCGCCAGACCGCCCGCGTTGACGCCGGGGCCGGCGGGCTCCGATGCGGCGCCGGGAATGAAGGTCCGCTGCTGGCGCCTGGTCTCCTTCGACAGGAAGCCGTGTCCGCCGGCCCAGGCACGGATGAACGCGTTGAGGTCCTTCGGTGTCGAGACGATTCCACCGGACGCCCAGACGCCCGACGCGCTGAGGACCTCGCTGATGTCCTCCGGCGGGGCGGGCGGCGTCACGTCGTAGCCGTGCAGGTACGGCTGCGGCAGCCGGTAACCCTGGGGCAGGCTGGTCTGGCGCAGATCGAGGGGCCGGTACACGAGCTGGTCGAGCAACCGCTCGTACCGCTGTCCCGTGACCGCCTCGGCCATCAGCGCTACCGCGATGTTGTCGGAGTTCGAGTACTCGTACCGCGATCCCGGCGGGAACAGCAGGTCGTCTCCTGCGACGAAGTCGAGCAGCCGGCGGGAGTCGAAGTGATGCCGGGGGTCTTCCTGCAGGATCTCGAGGAACGCCGGCGCCGTCGAGAAATCGGGCAGACCGCTGGTGTGGCTGAGCAGCTGGCGGAGCGTCACCTGATGCCATGCCGTGGGCAGTGACGGCAGGACCTCGCCGATCGTGTCGTCGAGGCGCAGCTTCTGTCTGTCCACCAACCGCAGGGCGACCGCTCCGCTGAAGGCCTTGGCGACGCTCGCGATCCGCATGTGGTCGGTCGTACGGGGCGGTCGGCCCGTCGTCGTGTCGGCGACGCCCGCACGGTAGACCGCCGTCCGGTCACCCTGCCGCATCAGCGCGATCACTCCGGGCGGCCCTCCGGCCGTACGGACGAGGTCGTTCAGCTGCCGCTGCAGCGCCCCGTCCGGGGACGGCGGCGTGGCCGTGGCTTGTGCGGGCTGGATCAGGACGGCGAGCACCGCGGACGCGGCCAGGCCGGCGACGCACAGCCGCGGACGTACGCGGGAACGGGAACGGACTTCAGTGCGTGCCGACACGGGTGCTCCTTCGCGGTGGCACCGGGCGGGAGGACACCCGGTTCAGAGGGTCCGCCCCAGCATCGGACGCACCGTCGGGACGTGCCCGCCCGGTGCTCCATACGGACCAGTCGTCGCGTCCGTCGAGTCCCGTCCCAGCGCCCCGGCGAGGTCCAGCGCACCTGGATGTTGTGCGGCAACCCCCGGTGCCTTCCGCGTCTTGCGCGAGGCGGTCGGGTGCTCGGGTGCCCGGCGCCATGGCCCGTGCAGGTGCCGGTGAGGGCAGGAGGGGCCGGCCCCGCGGGTGCGCACCGGCCGTCGGCGGTCGGTTCCCGCGATCATCGCTGCCCGGGGCGGCTGTGTCGTTGTGGGATCGGCCAATGTTGGGGGCGCGGGACGCGCGCCGCTTCCGTTGTCCCGCCCGTGGCCCGCCCCGCAGGATCCACGGTGCCCGCGGAAGCCGCGGGCTGTGCGGGATCCGAAGGAGGAGCCATGGGTTCGATGGCCGACGAGTTGCGCCGACGCAAACCCCTGAACGAGATGATCGCGGAGGCCGACGGCCAGTACGCGGGACCTCCGTTGCGGCGCAGCATGGGGCTGTGGCAGCTGACGTTGCTGGGCATCAGCTCGGTCGTGGGAACCGGGATCTTCTTCGTCCTCGGCACCACGGTGCCCAAGGCCGGTCCCAGCGTGGTCCTCTCGTTCGTCGTCGCCGCGGCCGTCGCCGGGCTCGGGGCTCTGTGTTACGTGGAGCTGGCGGGCGCTGTCCCGGTGTCGGGCAGCACGTACTCCTATGCCTACGCATCGCTCGGGGAGGGCGCCGCGTATCTCGTGGCATGGTGTCTGATCCTGGAGTACGGGGTCGCGGTCTCCACGGTCGCCGTCAGCTGGGGGCAGTACCTCAACGAGGTCAGCGACGCGCTATGGGGCGTCACGCTGCCGGACGCGATCAGTCAACCGCCGGGGGCGGGCGGCCTGGTGAACGTGCCGGCGCTGGCCGTGGTGCTGCTGTGCTCGTTGCTCCTGGCGCGCGGGACGAGGGAGTCCGCGCGGGTGAACGCGGCGATGGTGTGCGTCAAGATCGGTGTGCTGGTGTTCTTCGTCGCCATCGCGCTCACCGCCTTCACCGCCGACAACTTCTCCGACTTCGCACCCCATGGCATCGGCGGGTTGACGGTCGCTGCCTCCGGTGTCTTCTTCTCCTACGTCGGTTTCGACACCGTCTCCACCGCCGGTGAGGAGGTGCGCAACCCCCGGCGCACGATTCCCCTGGCGCTGCTGCTCACCCTGCTCGTGGTCACCGCGCTGTATGTCGCCGTTGCGGTCGCGGCGGTGGGCGCCCAGCCGGCGGACCGGTTCGGCAAGCAAGCGGACGCGGGCCAGGCCGTCCTGGCGGAGATCCTGCGGTCCGTCACCGCGATGGGCTGGCCGGCGCTGGTGCTGTCGGCGGGTGCGGTCGTGTCCATCTTCAGCGTCGTGCTGGTCACCTTGTTCGGACAGACCCGCATCCTGTTCTCGATGGCCCGCGACGGTCTGGTTCCGGAGGTCTTCCGGCGTGTCGACCGCAAGCGGCACACCCCCGTCCGCAACACCTGGATCGTCGGTACGGGCGTGGGTCTGCTCGCCGCCTTCGTGCCGCTGCAGCACCTTGCCGATCTGACCAGTCTGGGCACGCTGATCGCGTTCGTCGCCGTCGCGGCCGCGGTGGTCGTGCTCCGGCGTATGGCGCCGGACGCACCGCGCCCGTTCCGTGTCCCCTTCTACCCCGTGGTGCCCGTGCTGTCCGCGCTGTCCTGCCTGTACCTGGCGTACCTGCTGCCGGGTGTCACCTGGACGCTGTTCGCGGTCTGGCTGCTTCTGGCGGCGATGCTGTATCTCGGGTTCGGGCGCCGCCATTCGAAGCTGCGGCCCAGCGGAACGACACCGAACACCGTTCCGGTTCCAATTCCAGGGCAGGAGGGCACGAACGACGCCGACCTGGACCAGGCGGGCACGGGCCAGGCGGGCACGGACGCAGAAGGGACCGGCGACGCCGGCCTGAGCGCGGCGGGCACGGGCGAGGGAGGCGAGGGCGTCACGGGTGGCCGGGTGCCGCCGCCCGCCGGTGAGAGCGGTCCGACGGTGCCGCGCGCCTGAGTTCGAGCCAGGAGGCGAGCCGTACGTCCGGGTCGTCGAGGTCGAGGTGGAACAGCTCGTGGATCCGCCGCAGCCGGTGGCGCAAGGTGTTGGGGTGCACCTTCAGCCGTGCCGCGGCCGATGCCACGTCGCCCGTCGCGTCGAGCCAGGCGGTGGCGGTGGTGCCGTAGTCGGTTCCCTGGGCGCGGTCGTGGGCCAGCAGGGCGTCGATCTGCGGCAGCCGCAGCCAGGCGTCGCGCTCGAGTTCGTCACCCAGGCGGTCCAGCAGGATCCGGTGGCGTACGTCGCAGGTCGCGGCGGCCGGCTCTCCGGGCCGGTCGTGGGCGGTGGCCCGCAGGATCCCGTCCGCCTCACGGCGCAGGGCGGCGGACTGCGCGAGGTCGGTGTACGGGCTGGACACCGCGGCCCGTGCGCCGTCGCCCACCGATCGCCTTACGGCCGCCAGCGCGCCGTCCGCGAACCGGCGGCCCGCCGCCTGGCCCGTCGCGGGCAGCAGGACGTACACCGCGCCCTGGTCGGCGGCCACGGTCGCACCGGCCTGGTGCGCCGCGCAGTGCCGCATCAGCACCCACTCGACATGGGTGAGCAGCGCCGGATGAGTACCCGCACCCACCACCACCGCCGGCCCTCCCCCTGCGGCGCCGGGGGTGGCGGAGCCGGGGGTGCCGGGGGTTGGGGGTGCGAAGGCGGTGAGGCAGAACTCCGTACCGGGGCGCAGTCCGAGCAGGTCCGCGGCCTCGTCGGCGGGCGGTCCCGAGCGGTGGAGTACGGCGCGCAGCGTGTCCCGCCGCATGCGCCGCTCGGCCTCGGGAAGGTTCAGTGCGCGCAGGAGGTGCGGGGCTGCGAACCGTGCCGCGTCCAGCAGTTGCAGCTCCGCCTCACCGCTGAGCCCCTCCTCGGGTTCGATCGCCCACAGCGTGCCCAGCGGGAGCGCTCCGGCACGGATGGCGACCGCCGCCCTGGGCAGCTCCTCCCCCATCGCGGGAAACCGCACGGCGCCGGCCGCGGCGAGCACCTGGCGGTACTGGCGGCGCTGCTCGGGGACATCGGGAACCCGGCGGTGCAGGATGCCCCACTGCCGTACGGAGTCGATGCGTACGCCGGCGACCTTGGAGTAGGCGACCACGTTCTGGTCCAGGTCCTCGATCGCCACCGAGCCGCCGACGGCAGCGGCCAACGCGTCGGCGAGCGCGAAGAGTTCCTCACCGCCCGCCGGTGCGGACCCGGTCGTCTGCCCGCTGCCGTGGGCGGCGAGCGCACAGCTCACCCCGGCGTCGACGTTCCGCCAGGGCATCGTGTCGTCGGCGGTGAGCAGTGCGATGCCGCACATGCGTGCCTGCTCGATGAGCGGCTGAGGGTCGTGGCCTCGTCGTTTGACCACGACGGCCGCGAACTGCAGTTCCGCGGCCCGGCGCAGCACCTGGTGGGCGCGGGGGTCGGCGATGGGGACACCGACGAGGAGGAGGACGGCCGCGGGCAGGTGCGGGACCGGTTCCTCGGGGTCGTGGATCACGGTGCCGTTCACCGGCACGTCCAGGCCCGCGGGCGCCACCAGCAGCCGTACCGAGGGACACGTCCGTGTCCTGGACCAGGGCCCTCAAAGTGACCGGACCACCGCTGTCCCCCACCGTCGCGGGCGTTGTCGGATCGGACAACAGGAGCCTCGTTTCATGGGGAGATCGGCCACGGTGACGCGGCGTGCGGGCTGCCAGGATAGCCAAGCATCCGCAGTCGATCGACAAAGGGAGACTCTCGCGCATGACCGTCGCCGCACAGCCAGCCCTGCCCGCCGCCTCACTCGTCGGACTCTTCCCCGACGGCGCTCACCTGGACGAACACGGTGAGCTTGTCGTCGGCGGATGCCGTGCGAGCGACCTGGCCGACCGATTCGGAACCCCTGCGGTCGTGGTCGACGAGGACGCGCTGCGCCGCCGGGCCCGGCGCTACGTCCACGCCATGACAGAGCATTGGCCGAACAGCCAAGTGGTGTTCGCGTCGAAGTCGTTCCCCTGCACCGCGGTCATACGGACCCTGATCGAGGAAGGCCTGGGAGTGGACGTGGCCGGAGGCGGCGAACTCGTCACCGCGCTGGCCGCCGGCGCCGACCCGGCACGCCTGGTCGTCCACGGAAACGCCAAGACCACCGAAGAACTCGCCATAGCGGTGCGGGCAGGCGCCGGCACCATCGTGGTCGACAACTTCGACGACATCGACCGCCTGGAACGTGTGGTGGGTGACCGGCGGCAGCGGGTGCTGCTCCGGGTCATCCCGGAGGTGTCCGCCGACACCTACGAGGCCATGGTCACCGGGCAGCGTGGCTCGAAGTTCGGACTCTCCGTCCTGGACGCCGTCCGCGCCGCGGAACGCCTGCGGTCCAGCAGCCGCCTGCAGCTGGACGGCCTCCACGTGCACGTGGGCTCACAGCTCCTCGACACCGAACCCTTCCGCAAAGCCGTCGAAGCCCTGGCCGCCATCGGCGAACTGGGCGAACACGCCGTCTACGACCTCGGCGGAGGACTGGGCGCCCGCTACACCTACACCGACCGCCCTCCCACCATCGAGGAATACGTCACCACCCTCACCGACGCGGCACGCACCCACCTCCCGCCGACCGCCCGCCTCATCATCGAACCCGGGCGCTCACTGGTCGCCGAAGCCGCCATGACCCTCTACCGCGTCGTCACCGTCAAACCCGGCCCCCGCACACTGGTGGCCGTGGACGGCGGAATGGCCGACAACCTCGAACCCATGCTGTACGGGCAGCGGTTCGAAGCGACCGTCACCTCCCGCGTCGGCGGCGGCGAACGATGCGACCTCGTCGGACGCCACTGCGAGTCAGGAGACACCCTCATCCGCGACATCCCCCTGCAGGACCCGCACGTGGACGACATCATCGCCGTACCGGTGACCGGCGCGTACTGCTCCTCACTCGCCAACAACTACAACGGCGCCCGACGCCCCCCGATCATCTTCTGCCGCGACGGCGAAGCCCGCGAAGTAGTCCGCAGGGAAACCTACGACGACCTGCTCCGACGCGACATCCCCATCGACCGACCCGCCCCCGGCGTCCACCACACCACGCCCGGTAGCGGCCAAGTCGCCCTCGGCGGCAGCCGCTGACCGGCGCGGAGCCGAAGGGACAGCACGAGCGGCACGAGCGGAGCGCCTTCCGCCGGAAGGCCGGACGGGGCCGCGGTGGTGAGCTGCTCGGAGCGGGGCGTGCGCCGCGCGTACCGCTGGGACGGCGCCCCAATGCCATGAAGAAAGCGTCGCGATCGATGGGGCCGGTCTCCGGTCGACTTCCGCACCCAACCCACGACACATGCGTGTGCCGGGCAGGTCGAGGCTGCCCGGCACACGCGGATTCAGGGGTGTCGGCCGGCCCTGCCGTCCGCGATGGAGGCTTGGGCG
>NZ_JBHTTQ010000173.1:0-8412 GCF_042794475.1 Streptomyces sp. NPDC056527 | reverse complement strand
CGTGCGTACGGGACGGGTCAGACCGCCGAGCCGGCCTTCCACGCCGACCAGCTCATGTTCCAGCCGTTGAGGCCGTTGCTGGGCGAGATCGTCTTGTCCTTGGAGTTCTTGACGATGACGACGTCGCCGACGATCGAGTGGTCGTAGAGCCAGGCGGCCATCTGGTTCGGGTCGCCGGCGCCCTTGACGTCGTTCAGGCCCACGCAGCCGTGACTGGTGTTGGCGGAGCCGAAGATCGAGTCCGGGCCCCAGTAGTTGCCGTGGATGAACGTGCCCGAGGTGGACAGGCGCATGGCGTGCGGGACGTCCTTGATGTCGTACTCGCCCTTGCCGTCGTCGTCGGTGAAGCCGACGGTGGCGCCGTTCATCCGGGTCTCCTTGAACTTCTCGGAGATCACCATCTCACCGTTGTAGGTGGGGTTCTCCGGGGAGCCCGCCGAGATCGGGATGGTCTTGATCGTCTTGCCGTCCTGCTTGACCGTCATGGTCTTGGTGGCGACGTCGACGGTGGAGACCTGGTTGCGGCCGATCTTGAAGGTGACGGTCTTCTGCTGGACGCCGTAGACACCCTCGGCGCCCTCGACGCCGTCGAGGTCCAGCTTCAGCGTGACGGTCGAGCCCTCGGTCCAGTAGTCGTCGGGGCGGAAGTCCAGGCGCTGGCCGTTGAACCAGTGCCCGACGACCTCCTGGCCGCTGCTGGAGGTCACCGTGATGCCGCCCTGGACGGCCTTCTTGTCGGTGATCGCCTTGTTGAAGTTGATCGAGACCGGCATGCCGACGCCGACGGTGGAACCGTCCTCGGGCGTGAAGCTGCCGATGAAGCTGTTGGCCTGGGAGACGGTGGTGAAGGAGGTGTTCTCGTGCGCCTCCAGGCCGTCCGCGTCCTTCGCCGTGGCGGAGATCTTGTAGACGGTGGCGCGCTTGAGCTGCCCGGTGGGCTTCCAGCTGAGCTTGTCGGCGGACATCTCGCCCTCGACGCTCGTGCCCTCCTGCGTGGTCATCGTCACTTCGGTCAGCGTGCCGCTGGTGACGGTGACCTTGGCGTCGTTGTTGATCGACGCGTTGTCGGTGCCGTTCTTGGGCGAGATGGATATCTGGGCCTTCGACGTCTTCTGCGCCGCTGCCTCGTCGACCTGAGCCTGTGACGACGCGGAGCTGTCGGCGGCGCCGCCCTTGTCGCTGTCGCTGCACGCCGAGAGCACCAACACGCCGCCGAGCACCGCGGCGGCGGCCGCCAGGCTCTTGCGGCGCTTGCTGTCCGTCATCACACGCATCTCCATCGTCGCCGAATCCCTGCCAACACTCGTCAAAACATCCATGAGACCCTGCCCGGTTCCGTAACCGGAGGGTTTGTGGGGAACACCACTGATCCACACGCAGCCGCGGAGCGTCCGGTTCCCGTACGGGCTTCCGTACGGCGGGAAACCCCGGTACGGGACGGCCGTACCGGGGCTTCCAGGGATGCCACGCCCTGCTAGACCCGTTCCGTGTCGTCCTCGTCCACCTCATCTTCCTCGTCGAGGTCCCACTCCTGGGCATCGGGGTCGTAGTCGACCTCCTCGCTGCTCCATGAGGCCTGGACCAGCTCGATCCCGGGGACCTCGCTGACGAGGTCGAAGGGCTCGATGAGGTAGGCCAGCGCCTCCGCGCTGTCCTCGCGGACGGCGGAACGGGCGTGCGCGCGCTCGTCCTCGGGCATGAACTCGTCGGTGTCGATGCGGCCGACGGCCGCCTCTGTCAGCTCCTCGGGGCCGTCGATCTCCAGGACGACTTCCACGCGAAGCCGTACGTACCGTGATGTCTCGGAAGTGCTCATACGAGGGAGCGTAGGGCTCCGCGGGGTCTCGACTTTCCTGCGACCCGCTGTGTTCATTAGCATCGACGCACCTACCAATTCGCGGTTTCCGCAAGGGGGATCGAATCTCTGTGTCCGTCGCTCGACGCCCGCTGCTGACCGCCACGGCGGCCGGGACGCTGCTGTTCGCGCTGTGGTTCGTTCCGTCCGCGAACGCGACCGACGAGGAGCGGGTCACCTCGACCCAGCAGGAGCGCGAGGCGGGTGAGAAGCGCCTCGCCGAGACCGGCGGCCCGGACACGACGCCGTATCTGATCGGCGGGACGGGCTTCCTGGCCGTGGGAGCGGGATTCGTGGCGCTGGCGATGAGACGCGGCGGCCGGGCGCACTGAGCCGGTACGCCGGAAGGCCGGCCTGAGCCGGTACCGCAGAACCGGCCACCTGACGCCCGCACGACGAAGACGGCCGCCTGAGCCCGTACCGCGGAAACGGCCACCCGAGCCGGTACGACGGAAGAGCCGCCTGAGCCCGCTCGACGGAAGGGCCGCCTGAGCCGGTACCGCAGAACCGGCCACCCGACGCGCGCACGACGAAGATCTGAGGCCGCACGGCGACAGAGCCGCCCGTACGGCGAAAGCGGCCACCCGACGCCCGCACGGCGGAAGGGCCGCCTCCCCCGCACATGGGGAGGCGGCCCTTCACGTTTCGGCCGGGCGAGTCCCTACGCCAGCGGGCCGGTGACCGGCTCCACGGCCGCGACGAGCCTGCCCTCGCGGACGAAGACGTCGGCCGCCTCCAGGTCGGGGGCGAGGAAGCGGTCCGGCCCCGGGCCCTCGACCCCGGCGGCGCGCAGGGCCTCGATGGCGGCCTGCGAGGCGGGGGCGGGGGTCAGGCCGCGGCGGAGCTCGATGCCGCGGGCGGCGGCGTAGAGCTCGACGGCGATGATCCGGTTGAGGTTGCCGATCGCGGTGCGCAGCTTGCGGGCGGCGGACCAGCCCATGGAGACGTGGTCCTCCTGCATCGCGGAGGACGGGATGGAGTCGGCCGAGGCCGGGACGGCCAGCCGCTTCATCTCGCTGACCAGCGCGGCCTGGGTGTACTGGGCGATCATCAGGCCCGAGTCGACGCCGGCGTCGTCGGCGAGGAAGGGCGGCAGCCCGTGGGACCGGTTCTTGTCGAGGAGCCGGTCGGTGCGGCGCTCGGCGATGGAGCCGAGGTCGGCGGCGGCGATGGCGAGGAAGTCCAGGACGTACGCGACCGGGGCGCCGTGGAAGTTGCCGTTGGAGCGGACCTGGCCGTCGGAGAGCACGACGGGGTTGTCCACGGCCGAGGCCAGCTCGCGCTCGGCGACCAGGCGGGCGTGGGCCATGGTGTCGCGGCCGGCGCCGGCGACCTGCGGGGCGCAGCGCACGGAGTACGCGTCCTGGACGCGCGGGGCCTCTTCCTCCTGGAAGTGGCCGGTGAGGCCGGAGCCCTTGAGCACGGCGAGCATGTTGGCGGCGGAGGCGCCCTGGCCCGGGTGGGGGCGGATGGCATGCAGCTCGGGCTCGAGGACCTTCTCGGTGCCGAGGAGGGCTTCGAGGGAGAGGGCCGCGGTGATGTCGGCGGACTTGTAGAGGGTGTCGAGGTCCGCGAGGGCCATGATCAGCATGCCGAGCATTCCGTCGGTGCCGTTGAGGAGGGCGAGGCCCTCCTTCTCGCGCAGCTCGACGGGCCGGATGCCGGCGGCGGCGAGCAGCTCGCCCGCGGGCTTCACGGTGCCGTCGGGGCCCTCGGCGTCACCCTCGCCCATGAGGGCCAGGGCGCAGTGCGAGAGCGGCGCGAGGTCGCCGGAGCAGCCGAGGGAGCCGTACTCGTGGACGACCGGGGTAATGCCGGCGTTGAGGACGTCGGCCATGGTCTGGGCGACCTCGGGCCGGACGCCGGTATGCCCGGAGGCGACGGTCTTGAGCCGCAGGAACATCAGCGCGCGCACGACCTCGCGCTCGACGCGCGGGCCCATGCCGGCGGCGTGCGAGCGGACGATGTTGCGCTGCAGCTGGGCACGGAGTTCCGGGCTGATGTGGCGGGTGGCGAGCGCGCCGAACCCGGTCGAGACGCCGTACACGGGCTCGGGCTTGGCGGCGAGCGCGTCGATGACGCCGCGGGCGTCCGCAAGGGCCTGTACGGCCTCGGTCGAGAGCTCGACGTGGGCGCCGTGCCGGGCGACGTCGATGACGTCCTGGGGGGTGGTGCCGGACGTGCCAAGGACGACGGTGTGCATATCCATATTCAGCACCCTACGGACTGAAGACCAACATGTCACTAGTCATCCGCCGGACGGGCCCTTAGCCGGCGCCCCCGATCACCGAGCGTTGATGTCGACCGGCAGTCTGCCGTGGCCCGCGAGCCTGGCCTCGGCAGGCGCCTCATCGGGCAACCCGGTCACGACGGCGTCGACGGCGAGCCAGGTGCTGACCACCGGCCTCGGCCCCGTCGCCTTGATCCGGTACCGGATCGTGCGCTCGGCGCCACGGGGCAGGGCGGTCCCGCCGACGGTCTGGTAGAGCACGGCGACATCGCCGGCGACCACGATGTCGGCCGCACGCCAACGGCCCGCGGCCGGGTCCCAGCGCTCGGCGCGCAGACCCCAGTCGGCGGGCCCGCCCTCCTCCCAGTTGGGCTCCATGGCGAGTCCGACGGCGAGGCGCGCGTAGTCCCGCCGGGTGTCGTTGCGCAGGGTGACGGAGAACTCCTGCGCGGCCCCGCCGCCGCGCACGACGAGCCGGCCCCCCTTGGCGACGGGGACGACGGTGACCTGGGTGCGCACGGGCCGGGAGGGGGAAGGCGAGGCGCTGGGCTTGACCGAGGACCGGCTCGCGCTGGGCGTGGGACTGGGCTCGGCGACGACGGACGGGGACGCGGTCGGAGCGGTGACGGACGGCGTCACCGACGGGGTGACCGTGACACGCGGCGGCTCCGGCACCTTCCCGGCGCTGCCGTTCTTCTCCCCGCACGCCGTCAGCCCGACGACGAGCGCAGCCCCGACCACGAAAACGACAGCACGCCTCATGCCCCACCCCTCACCCGCCCGGCACCACGCCGAAAGCAGCAGATGGTCTCGCGGGGCGCCCTCCGGCGTCCAAGGCCCGGCGAACCTCGTTACGCACCCGGGACAGACCGGCTGCCGGACGGCCGGGCGCCGCGTCCCCGCGAGGCGGCCGTACACCTGGTGGATCATGCCCCGCGGTCCTGCGGAGCCCCGCCCTCAGTGCCTGCCGGCGCGGGCCCGCCGCAGCCACAGGCCGACGGCGGCGCCGACGAGCGCGATCCCGGCCAGGCCGGCCGTGGTCCACCAGCCCGTACCGTCACCACCGTCGGTGGCCACACCCGGGGCGGACGAGGGCGACGGCGGATCGGCCGGACGTGTCGCGGACGAGGAAGGTGCGGCGGAGGGCGGCGCCGACGCGGAGGGGACCGGGGCGGGCACGGACGCGGTGGGGGTGAGGGAGCCGGGCGGCACCGGGTCGACCACCGGAACGGCGACCTCCGCCTCACCGTGGCCGAGGGAGGGGAACCCCACGTCGACGGTGACCTTCCAGGTACCGGGAGCGAGGACTTCCGCGGTCATCCAGCCGGCGCGCGTGCCGGGGACGCGGACCAGTCGCCACGGCCCCATGGAGCGGGTCCGGTCGATGCTGGTCGCGTTCACCGTGGCAGCGACCGTCTCCTCGACTGCGTCCCCGTCGTTCTCCCAGGTGATCTCGGTCATGATGTGGCCGTCCCGCTGCCCGGTCACCACCACCTTGACGGTATCGCCGTGGGCTCGTACGGCGGACGGCATGGCCAGGGCCTGGGCGAAGAGCATGAGCAGGAAACCGAGGCCCGTGAAGGCACGGAAAGCGTGGCGTGTACGCATCGTTGCGGTGCTCCTGGTGCGTGAGATGCGGTGGGAACGTGATGCGGTGAGGACGCACCGCGGGGGAACCTATGCGTCGGTGGACGGTCGCGCGCGGTCGCCGTCCACCGACGCCGGATCAGGTGACCGGGGCGCGGGCCCCGGTCCGACGGCCGGTCAGGAGACCTTCTGGACCGTCCACGCCTGCGTGGCGAGGCCGTTCACGCGCTGGAGGTCGAGCAGCCAGCTCCCGTAGTACGGGCGGTTGCTCACCGTCAGGGCGTAGGCGCCGCTCGGGTCGGTCACGGTGATCGCCCCGCCGCGGCTGGACAACTTCCACTTCTGCGTGGCGATGTCGCCGCAGGACTGCTGGGCGGCCCACATGCCCGCGGCGGGGGCGCCTCCCGTCTGCAGGCACTTGCCCGAGACCGCGGAGCGGAGGCGGACGAGCCCGCCGCCGGCATCGTCGAACAGCCACTGTTGCTGGGCGTAGCCGTTGGCGCGCGCACCGACGAGCACCGTGCCGTCGGCGGAGCGTCCGCCCCACACCTCGGCGGCCATGCCGGTGCCCGAGTTGCCGAGGGTGTAGCGGGTGCCGGGGGTGGTCGTGCCGCCGCTCGCGTCGGCCGTACGGAAGGAGGTCTCCCTTCCTGCCCCGCTGTCACGGCCGGACCCGTCGCGGACCGAGACGGCGACCTTGTAGGCGGTGCCGGGCCGGAGGTTGTAGATGCGCAACGACTGCGACTGGACCCAGGTCAGGTGCTTGCCGTCCAGCAGGACCTGGTACCAGACGGCGCCGTCGACCTTGGGCCAGCTCACGACGGCTGCCGTGGGCTGTATCTGACCGGCCGTCACCGCTGGACCGCCGGTCGGCTTCGTGGGCGTCGGGGTCGGTGTGGGCGTCGGGCTGGGGCCCGGGTCGGGGGTTGTGCCGCCACCGGAACGCATCAGGAACTGGTTGTCGGCGACGTTCCAGTGTGTGGCCAGGTAGCTGCCGGCCCTGGGGCTGGTATGGAAGTAGTCGTCGTGGTTGCAGTCCAGGATGTTCTCGGCCGCCTGGTTGGAGCACACGTATCGCATCGTGGGGTAGTACGGGGTGTCCGAGTAGCACATGACGTCGTACTCGTCCGTGCAGTGTGCGCCGCGACTGGTGTTGGGGGCGCTGTTGTTGACCGCGCCGAGGTTGTGGCCCAGTTCGTGCGCCGCGGTGTGACCGCCCCAGCAGCCGGCGTCGGTACGCCCGTAGGAGGGGCCGAAGTTGCTCTGATTGCTCTGGCCCGGTCGTTCGTCACCGGCGAACGTGCCGATGCCGCAGTAGACCTTGGTGTCCGCGAAGATCATGTACTTGCGGTCGCGCCGGTCGAGGCCCTTGCCGGCAAGCGCCCTGTTGGTCGCGCTGAACTCGGCGAGCGCGGACGACGGGAGCTCGATGTTGAGCACGGTCGGCGTGCAGTCCGCCGCGGTCACGTAGCGGATGTGACGTACACCGCCGGTTTCCTTGGCGCTGGCCGAGTAGATGAGGTCGGCGTCGGCGGCCCACTTGCGGAACGAGGCGACGTATTCGGCGTACCGGTCGCGGTCGGAGCCGTGCACGTACACGACCTGTACGCGGTTGCCGGTGCTTCCGTCTCCGTCGCACTGGACGGTCTGGCCCGCAGGGCCCGCGGCGACGGCCTGGCTACCGGACGAGGCCGCGGGCTTCGGGGCCGCGGCGGCCCCGGTCCTGGCACTGCCTGCGTCGGCGGCGGGCGCGTCCTGGGGGCGCCCGCCGCCCTCCGTGGCGGCCGCGGGCTTGGCCGGGTCGGCCGCGGGCGCCTTGGTCGTCACCGCGGGGGCCACGTCCACCGTGATGTCCACGCCCTTGGGCGGGGCGTCGGGCCCGTGGGAGCACAGCCCCGCCTCGGTGCGGTAGACGCCCGCACAGCGGTCACCCTTGTCAGCCGCCTTGAGACCGTCGTAGACCATCCCACGCGCGGCGTCGTTGGCGGGCACGTCGACGATGGGCTCCGGCGCCTCGTCCTTGGCCGGGGCGGCGGCCGGCGCGAGGGTGTCCGTCGCGGGTCCGGCCTGTGCGGATGCCTCTGCCCCGGCGGATGTTCCCGCCTGGGCGTCGCCCCCTATTCCGGAGTAGGCGATACCTCCGGCGATCACCGCCGCCGATGCGACGGCGGCGGTGACGAGTATGAACCCCCTTGGCTTGCGCCGATGTTCGCGTCTTCTGCGATGTCTAGTCATGCGCACCTCAAATCCTTGGTCGGAGGAGTGGGTGCGCGAAGCCTGCCAGACGCGTGCGGTGGAGAATTCGGGCAAACAGGAATGGCCGTCGAGATATCTGACCGTTACCTTTACTGCAAGATTTGATGAACAGTCAACTCTATTGAGAATAAAGGAAGTTGCAGTGGAACACCCCAATGGCCCAGACCTTTTCAGGGGATCTCGTTATCGAATCGAGATAGACAGAGCGGGCCTATTGACGGCAATTCAGTAAGGGATTCATCCAATTACTACCTCTTGAATTCCTCCCGTCACAAGCCGTGAGGAATCACCCGCACCCACGCGCGAGCGGGCCGACCGCCCCCGACGCACTCCACGCAACTGCTCCAGCACGAGGAGGCCTTCGGGATCGGCACGTCACCCGCCCCACGTTCGGGAACGAAGCAGCCGCGAGGAGGCGAGCCCCACGGGCCTCGCCGCCACGCGGGTGTACCCGGCAAAGCCCCGGGCGGGTGGGCGCCCACCA
>NZ_JBHTTQ010000172.1:0-8956 GCF_042794475.1 Streptomyces sp. NPDC056527 | reverse complement strand
GGTTTCGCACCGCCCCGGGCCCCTTCTCGTACGGCTGTCAGCCCATGAACTTCTTGAACTCGTCGGGGAGCTCGAAGTCCTGCGGACCCTGCCCGGCCGCCGGGAGCCCGAAGGCGCCGCCCTGCTGGGCCTGCTCGCGGCGGGCCGCGGCGGCCTCCTCCTCGGCCTTGCGCTTCATCGGGTTACCGCTCTTGCGCTTGCCCTTGGCCTGCTTGATCTGCTTCTTCTGTCGGCCGGGGCCGCCACCCATGCCGGGCATCCCGGGCATACCCGGCATCCCGCCGCCCTGGGCCATGCGGGACATCATCTTGCGGGCCTCGAAGAACCGCTCGACCAGGCCCTTGACCGCGCTGACCTCGACGCCGGAACCCTTGGCGATACGGGCGCGGCGCGAGCCGTTGATGATGGTCGGGTCGTGGCGCTCGCCCGGGGTCATCGACTTGATGATCGCGGCCGTGCGGTCGACGTCCCGCTCGTCGATGTTGTTGATCTGCTCCTTCATCTGCGCCATGCCGGGCAGCATTCCGAGGAGCTTGCTGATGGAGCCCATCTTGCGGACCTGCTCCATCTGGGCCAGGAAGTCGTCGAGCGTGAACTCCTGCCCCTTCTTGGACGCCAGCTTGGAGGCCATCTTGGCGGCCTCTTCCTGGCTGAAGGTCTGCTCGGCCTTCTCGATCAGGGAGAGCATGTCGCCCATGCCGAGGATGCGGGACGCCATGCGGTCCGGGTGGAACGCGTCGAACTCGTCCAGCTTCTCGCCGTTGGAGGCGAACATGATCTGGCGGCCGGTGACGTGCGCGATGGAGAGCGCGGCACCGCCTCGGGCGTCGCCGTCGAGCTTGGAGAGCACGACGCCGTCGAAGCCGACGCCGTCGCGGAAGGCCTCGGCGGTGTTGACCGCGTCCTGACCGATCATGGCGTCGACGACGAAGAGGACCTCGTCGGGGCTGACGGCGTCGCGGATGTCCGCGGCCTGCTGCATCAGCTCCTGGTCGATGCCGAGGCGGCCGGCGGTGTCGACGATGACGACGTCGTACATCTTGGTCCGCGCGTACTCGATCGAGTCCTTCGCGACCTGGACCGGGTCACCGACGCCGTTGCCCGGCTGCGGGCCGTAGAACGCCACGCCCGCGCGCTCGGCGACGACGCCGAGCTGGGTGACGGCGTTGGGGCGCTGGAGGTCACAGGCGACGAGCAGCGGGGAGTGGCCCTGGGCCTTGAGCCAGAGGCCGAGCTTTCCGGCCAGGGTGGTCTTTCCGGCACCCTGGAGACCGGCGAGCATGATCACGGTCGGTGCGGTCTTGGCGAACCGCAGGCGCCGGGTCTCGCCGCCGAGGATGCCGATGAGCTCCTCGTTGACGATCTTGATGACCTGCTGGGCGGGGTTCAGCGCCTGGGAGACCTCGGCGCCGGTGGCCCGCTCCTTGACCTGCTTGATGAACGCCCGGACGACGGGCAGGGCGACGTCCGCCTCGAGGAGGGCGATACGGATCTCGCGCGCGGTGGCGTCGATGTCCGCCTCGGACAGGCGCCCCTTGCCCCGGAGATTCTTGAATGTCGCTGCAAGGCGGTCGGAGAGGGTATCGAACACGGCGGTCGCGGATCCTCGGTGTCGGGGGCGGGCGGACGGATTGCCCTCCAGGGTATCTGCCCGGTCGAAGTGCGTGCCCCCGCCCGTTGAAACGGACGGGGGCGGGACGCTCTCACCGCAGTGCGCCCTCCAGGGCCTGGGCCAGGTCGGAGGCCTCCCCGTCGGGCAGGAGCGAGCCGTCGGGGCGGGTCACGTAAAGGGTGTCCACGGCGTTGGCGCCCAGGGTGGAGACATGGGCGCTCCTGACCCGGACGTCGGCGCCCTCCAGGGCCCGGCCGATGCGGTGCAGCAGCCCGGGGGCGTCCTGGGCGCGGACCTCGATGACGGTGGCGAGGCGGGAGTCCGCGGCGGCGACGGTGACGCGGGGCGGTGGGGCGGTGACTCCGCGTCGCCGCGGGTAGGCGGCTTCGCGTTCGGCCAGCCGGGCGCGGATGTCCAGGCTGCCGTCGAGCGTCCGTACGAGGTCGGCGCGGAGCCGGGCGGCCTGGGGCAGGGATCCGTACTCGGCGGCGACTCGCCAGTTCAGTACGAGGACGGCGCCGGGGCCGAGCTCGGTGGGGAGCTCGATGGCGCGCAGGTCGGCGGCGCGGACGGTGAGCCGGTGCAGGGCGAGCACGCCGGCGACGGCGGGCAGGACGCCCGGCTGGTCGGGCAGGGCGATGAGGAGTTCGACGCCGACGGGTTCCGGTTCGCCGTCCTGGGGCGCGGTCTCCGGCTGGGTGTGGAGGGCGAGGGCGGGCTCACTGGTGCGCAGGGCCTCGATCGCGAGGCGTTCCTGCTCCGCGCTCGGAGCTGTGGCCTCCGGTTCCGGTTCGGGCTCTCCGGCGAGGACGGCGCCGACGCGTTTGACGAGGTCGGCGACGAGTGAGGCGCGCCAGGAGGACCAGGCCGCCGGTCCGGTGGCGAGCGCGTCGGCCTCGGTGAGGGCGTGCAGCAGTTCCAGGGCGCCCTGGGAGCCGACGGCGGTGGCGACGGAGCGCACGGTGGCGGGGTCGTCGAGGTCGCGCCGGGTGGCGGTCTCGACGAGCAGCAGATGGTGGCGTACGACGGTGGCGATGACGGCGACGTCGGCGCGGTCGAAGCCGATGCGGGTGGCGACGTCCCGGGCGATGGTCTCGCCGGCCACGGAGTGGTCGCCGGGCCAGCCCTTGCCGATGTCGTGCAGCAGCGCGGCGACGAGCAGCAGGTCGGGCCGGCCGACGCGGCGGGTGAGCGAGGAGGCGCGGACGGCGGTCTCGACGAGGTGCCGGTCGACGGTCCAGGTGTGGACGGGGTTGCGCTGCGGGCGGCAGCGGACGCGTTCCCAGTCCGGCAGGAGCCGGGTGATCAGCCCTTCGGCTTCCAGTGCCTCCCAGACGGGCACGGTCGGCTCCCCGGCGCCGAGCAGGGTGACCAGTTCCTCGCGTGCCTCTGCGGGCCAGGGCACCGGCAGCGGTTTGGCGGCGGCGGCGAGCCTGCGTACGGCGTGCAGGGAGAGGGGCAGTGCGGACTGGGCGGCCGCGGCGGCGGCGCGCAGGGGCAGTACGGAGTCCCGCTCGGGTTTGGCGCTGAGGGCGAGGACGACCTCGCCGTCCATCTCCACGACGCCTTCGGCGAGGGGGGTGCGTTCGACGGGCGGTTTCGTGCCGGCGCGGCCGCCCAGGATGGTGCGCAGTCGGGGTCGGGCGGAGCGGGCCTTGAGGACGCGGTTGACCTCGCGCCAGGTGACGTCGGTGGCGTACGAGATGATCCGCGCGGACTCGTACACCTCGCGCAGCAGGGTGTCGGCGTCGAGGAGGCCCAGTTCTTCTGCGACGGCGTCCTGTTCCTGGAGGGCGAGCCGGTCGGTGGCCCGGCCGGTGGCCAGGTGCAGGGCGTCGCGGGCGTCGAGGAGGCGGCGGCGGGCGCCGTCCAGGCCCTCGCGCGGGGCGTCGGCGAGCCAGGAGGCGGCGACGGCGCGCAGGACCTGGGCGTCGCGGAGCCCGCCTCTGGCCTCTTTCAGGTCGGGTTCGAGGAGGAACTGCAGCTCCCCCATGCGCTCGGCCCGCTCCCGGCACAGCGCGTCGAGTTCGGGGAGCCGCTTGGGGGCCTGGTTGCGCCAGTCGGCGAGGACGGCGGTCCGCAGTCCGGCGACGAGTCCGTGGTCGCCGGCGACGGCCCGGGCGTCGAGGAGGCCGAGCTGGACCTTGAGGTCCTCCCCGGCGGTCTTGCGCGCCTCGGCGGGGGTGCGTACGGAGTGGTCCAGGGCGAGGCCCAGGTCCCAGACCGGGTACCAGATCCGGTCGGCGAGGGTGGCGACGGTGCCCGCGTCGGCGGTTCCGTCGTGCAGGAGCAGCAGGTCGAGGTCGCTGCGTGGGGAGAGTTCACCGCGCCCGTAGCCGCCGACGGCGACGAGCGCCACCCCTCGTGGCGGCTGGGCGGCGGTGAAGAGTCCGGTCAGCCAGTCGTCGGTGAGCCGGGCCAGGGCGGCACGGCGCGGCGGCCCGGACTGCGCCTTCTCGGTGAGAAGGCGCAGCCGGGCCGCCGCGTAACCGCTGGGTCCCGAGTCTTCCGCTTGCGTACTCGTGTCGACGCTCGTCACCCAGCAGCTCCCTCGTGCTCCGCGTTTACAGTGCGTCCGGACCGCGTTCGCCGGTGCGGACCCGTACGGCGGTCTCGACCGGCACGCTCCACACCTTGCCGTCACCGATCTTGCCGGTTCGGGCGGCCTTGACCACGACATCGATGAGCTGTTCGGCGTCCTCGTCCTCGACGAGCACCTCGATGCGGATCTTGGGGACGAGGTCGACTGTGTACTCGGCACCGCGGTAGACCTCGGTGTGGCCGCGCTGGCGGCCGTAGCCGCTGGCCTCGGTGACCGTGAGGCCCTGGACCCCGAAGGCCTGGAGGGCTTCCTTGATCTCGTCGAGCCGGTGCGGCTTCACGACCGCGGTGATGAGCTTCATGCGTCCACCTTCTTGTTCTCCGTGACGGCGGGGGCGGGGGCGGCGGTGGAGCGTGAGGAGGCGCCGCCGCCGGCTCCGCTGAAGTCGTACGCGGTCTCGGCGTGCTCGACCTGGTCGATGCCGGAGACCTCGTCGTCCTCGCTGACCCTCATGCCCATCGTCTTGTCGATGAGCAGCGCGAGGATCGCGGAGGCGATCAGAGAGTAGGCGAGGACGGCGCCGACGCCGATGGCCTGCTTGCCGAGCTGCTCCAGGCCGCCGCCGTAGAAGAGGCCCTTGGCGTCGGACTGGACGCCGCCGGTGGCGAAGAAGCCGACGAGCAGGGAGCCGATGACACCGCCGACGAGGTGGACGCCGATGACGTCGAGGGAGTCGTCGTAGCCGAACTTGTACTTGAGGCCGACGGCCATGGCGCAGAGGAGACCGGCGATGGCGCCGATGGCGATCGCGCCGAGCGGGGAGCAGGAGCCGCCGGACGGGGTGATGGCGACGAGGCCGGCGACCGCGCCGGAGGCGGCGCCCAGGGTGGTGAAGGAGCCGTGGCGGATCTTCTCGTAGAGCAGCCAGGCGAGCATGGCGGCGGCGGTGGCGACCTGGGTGTTGACGAACATCACCGCGCCGACGCCGTCGTCGTTGCCGAGCCAGGAGCCGGCGTTGAAGCCGAACCAGCCGAACCAGAGCAGACCGGCGCCGAGCATGACCAGCGGGAGGCTGTGCGGGCGCATCGGGTCCTTCTTGAAGCCGACGCGCTTGCCGATGACGAGGATCACGCCGAGGGCCGCGGCACCGGCGTTGATGTGGACCGCCGTACCGCCGGCGAAGTCGATGACGCCCATCTCGAAGAGCCAGCCGCCGGCGCCCCAGACCCAGTGGGCGACGGGGAAGTAGACGACGGTGACCCACAGGGCGATGAACAGGGCCCAGGCGGTGAACTTGACGCGGTCGGCCAGGGCGCCGCTGATCAGGGCCGGGGTGAGGATGGCGAACATCAGCTGGAAGACGGCGAAGACGTACACCGGGATGGTGTAGCCGTCCCAGAGCTCGGTGACTCCGATGCCGCTGAGGCCGACGTACTCGGAGGACCAGCCGATGAGCGATCCGGAGTCGGTGCCGAAGGCCATGCTGAAGCCGTACAGCACCCAGAGGATCGTGACGATCCCGAGGCTGATGAAGCTCATCATCAGCATGTTCAGGGTGGACTTGACGCGGACCATGCCTCCGTAGAAGAAGGCGAGTGCCGGGGTCATCAGCATGACCAGGGCGGAGCAGATGAGCATGAACCCGGTGTTGGCTGCAGACAGCTCGGGGGCGTCTGCGGCCAGGGTCGTGATGGCTGGTGCCATCGGCGTCTCCTCGTCGTCGGTACGGCCTGTGCGGGGGCGGGGCCGGAGAGCGGCTTGGCCGTGAGGGGTGGCCGGTTATGCGCCAGAGATTCGCGCAGCGCGGTTTCCGTCGATGCCGCACGATGTTTCGCCGCAGTGACGAAGGGGTGGGACGTGTTACGCGGCTGTGAACGGCGAGGTCACGGGGAGGTAACACGCCTACCGTCCCGGAACCGCGACCGTCGGTCGAGGAACCACGACGGCGAGCGGCCACATCCGCGAGTGGGGGTACCCCGGACGGAGTCCGGGGGAGGCAGGGTTCAGCCGCAGGAGGTGTCCGGCCGCGACAGCGTCCCTGTGTCCTGGCGGCGGGGGAGCCGAGTCGGGCAGTGGGGGACGTCTGTCGCGGCCGGAGTCTGAGGGGTGCCGGTGCTCAGACCGCCTCGGCGGTCTCGGGCAGCAGGGCGGTGAGCCGGTCGGTGAGATGGACGACCTCGGCGACGTCGCGGAAGTCGCGGGCGGCCGTGTCGACGGTCTTGCGCAACCGGGTGTTGACGCGCTCGGAGCGGACCCTCCTGGCGACGCCGAGCGCCTTCTCGACGAGGGCCGCGGACTGCTCGGGCTCCCGCTTGAGCAGGTGCACCGTGGCCATGCCGATGAGGTTGAGTGCGTACGAACGCTGGTGCTCGCTGTCCTTCTCGAAGAGGGCGACGGCCCGCTCCATCACGGGCTCGGCGAGGGAGGCGTACGTCGGGGACCGTCCGGCGACGTAGGCGAGGTCCCGGTAGGAGTGGGAGTTCTCGCCGTTCAGCTCGGCCTCGGAGAAGAAGCGGATCCAGTCGGGCTCGGGCTCGCCGTCGAGGCCGACGTCGGCGAAGGTGTCCTCGGCCATGCGGACGGCCCGCTTGCACTTGGAGGGCTGGCCCATGTTGGCGTAGGCGCGGGCCTCCATCGCATACAGCATGGCCTGGGTGCGCGCGGTGGCGCAGTCGCGGCTGCCGTACTGGGCGAGGTGGATGAGTTCGAGGGCGTCGTCGGGCCGGCCGAGGTGGATCATCTGGCGGCTCATGGAGGACAGGATGTACGAGCCGAGCGGCTTGTCGCCCCCTTCCTTGGAGGCGTGCAGGGCGAGGACGAAGTACTTCTGGGCGGTGGGCTGCAGGCCCACGTCGTAGCTCATCCACCCGGCCAGTTCGGCCAGTTCGGCGGCGCACTTGAACAGGCGCTGGGCGGTGGCGGCCGGCTGGGGTTCCTGGAGGAGGTCGGTGACCTCGTGGAGTTGGCCGACGACCGCCTTGCGGCGCAGTCCGCCGCCGCACTGGGCGTCCCACTGGCGGAACATCGCCGTGGTGGATTCGAGGAGGTCCAGCTCGCCCGGGGAGAGGCGGCCGGGGCGCCGGGTGTCGACGGGCGGTTCGGGGCGCTCGGGTTCACCGGCGGGGGTGGGCACCAGCCAGCGCTGCATGGGCTCGATGAGGGAGGGTCCGGCGGCGAGCGAGAGGGCGGAGCCGAGGAAGCCGCGGCGGGCGAGCATCAGGTCGCTGCGGGAGAACTCGCTGAGCAGGGCGACGGTCTGGGGTCCGGCCCAGGGCAGGTCGACACCGGAGACGGACGGCGACTGGTGGGCGGTGCGCAGCCCGATGTCCTCGACGGCCACGACGGCACCGAAACGCTCGGAGAACAGCTCGGAGAGGATCCGCGGGATGGGCTCGCGGGGCTGCTCGCCGTCCAGCCAGCGGCGGACGCGGGAGGTGTCGGTGGAGATGTGGTGCGCGCCCATCTGGCGTGCTCTGCGGTTCACTTGGCGTGCCAGCTCGCCCTTCGACCAGCCGCTTCGCACGAACCACGAGCTCAGCTGCTCGTTCGGGCGCTTGCCGGCAGTCGTACCGTCTGCGCCGTTGCCGCCCACAGGAACGCCCCCATCCACGTCGATGCCTCTGTTGCGCGAACCCCTATCAGAATGCCGTGTGTTGCGGCGTTCGTCTGGAGCTTGGACCCCTTCGAACTGGAAAGCGGGTTGCCCCCGGCATACCCACGCGCGCAATGAACTCCAGGGTTCGTGCACCGAAAGTAATCCTACGATCACCCCCTAGCGAGGCGGATTCAAGAAACGCCACCATTCGCCACCCCTTCGAATGAACTCGCCTGCCGCTGAACACGATTGACTTGACATGCGACGACCCGGGTCGGCGGAGTGTTGCGCGAGGAGGCGCGCGCGACAGGCCGCACCACCTCGCCCGCGACGGTACGCCACCCCCGGCGACGGAGCGTGACGATGGGGTTCCGGGTCGTAACCACCGGCGCGTTCGACCCGTTGGAGGGGGCATGGGCTTCACGATCGGCGGCATTCGTGAGATGCGGTCCGGCTCACGACGCCGCGTCCGCACCACAGAGTGCACAGCGGTGGCCGAGTACACAGGACTGTGGGGCTGGGACGTGGTCCCCGGAGCGCGGGCCGTCTCGGGCCAGTGCTCCTGCGGGGATTCCACGTGTACGGCTCCGGGGGCGCATCCGCTCTCGTTCGCCGCGGTGGTCCCGGCGGGCGCGGGTCTGGACGACGCGACGAAGGCGTGGTCGGAGTATCCGGGGGCGGCGCTGCTGCTGCCGGTGGGACGGGCCTTCGACGTGATCGAGGTCGCCGAGCCGGCGGGTCGTCGGGCGCTGGTCCGGCTGGAGCGCATGGGGCTGCCGCTGGGACCGGTCTGCGCGACACCCACGGGACGGGCGTGGTTCTTCGTGGCGCCGGGGGCGGCGGCGGAGCTGCCGCAGTTGCTGTACCGGATGGGCTGGGACGACGCCGACCTGGATCTGCGAGGGCTGGGACCGGGCGACCATGTGACGGCGCCGCCGTCGGATCTCGCCGGGCTCGGTCCGGTGCGGTGGCTTCGGCCGCCGACGCTGGACACGGCGGGTGCGCCGCCTCAGGCGCGGCTGCTTCTCGGGACGCTGGCGTACATCTGCCATCGCACGCACTTCTAGCGGCGGGCGCGGGCCCCTCGGCCCGCACGGCTCCGGAAGGGGCGCGGCCCGGGGGCCACCCGGGGGGGGGCCCGGGGGCTGTTTCACATCTGTCGCTGGCGACGACGCGTTGAGTGTTGTTGTGGGTGGGGGCCGGCTGC
>NZ_JBHTTQ010000171.1:0-9495 GCF_042794475.1 Streptomyces sp. NPDC056527 | reverse complement strand
CGAAGAGCGCCACCCCGGCGAGTGACCGCCGGGAGCGTCGCGGCGGGTAGCGGCGCTGCGCCCGCCTTCGTACGGACCTGTCGCTGCCGCGAGCGAGCGGCAGGCGGCCTGTTCTGGTGCCCTGCTCCGTCATGAGATCCCGTCTCTCTGACGTCCCCACCCCGCCCCGACCGGGGCGACGTCGCGTGGCTCAGCCCGCCACCGCATGATCGGGGGCGGGTACTGCGTACGTCAGCCTGAGCGGGCGGGAAGACGCCCACCACTCGTGGGCTCCACTTGGGGCGTCGGCGTCACCCCGAGGGGCGGTCACCACGGAGAGCGGGCGGCAGCTAGACCAAAGGCTTCACCGACATCAGCAGATGCTGGTGGACCCCGTCCTCCCGATCGGTGATCAGGGCGCGCTGGCCCGGGCCGAGGAGGTGGAAGCGGACGGAGTCGGTGCCGAAGGAGCCGAGCGCGTCCAGCAGATAGCCGGGGTTGAACGCGACCGTCATCGACTCCGCGCCCTCCAGGAGCGCCGGAAGGCGCTGGGAGGCCACGTCGTCCTCGTACCCGGCCTGGAGCTGGACGGTGTCGCCGGCGAAGGCGAGCTGGACCGGGCTGTCGCCCTCCGCGACCACCGCGACGCGCTTCACGGCCTCGAGCAGCGGAGCGCGGTCGGTCACGGCGACGGCGTGCTCTCCCAGGGAGAAGAGCTTGTCGTGGCGGGGGAGCCGACCGTCGAGCAAGCGGGTCGTCGTCCGTGTCCCGTCGCTCTCGAAGCCGATCGAACCGCCGTCCAGGGCCAGCCGGACCGGCCCCGTCGTCGTCAGGGAGCGGGCGATCTCGGTCAGCCGACGTGCCGGCACGACCACGTCCGCGCCCTCGGACGCCCCGTCCTCGCCCTCGGGCTTCCACTCCAGCGTGCGGACCGCGTAGCGGTAGCGATCGGTCGCGGCCAGCGTCATCGTCGTACCGTCGAGGGCCAGCCGTATCCCCGTCAGGACCGGCAGCGAGTCGTCCCGGCCCGCCGCGACCGCCACCTGTCCGACGGCCGCCGCGAACGCGTCGGCGTCCACCACGCCCCGGAACGCGGGCAGTCCGGGCTGCGCCGGATAGTCGTCCAACGGCAGCAGGGACAGTCCGAAGCGGGCCTCCCCGCCGGTCACGGAGAGACGCGCGCCCTCGACCACGCACTCCACGACGCCCCGGGGCAGCACCTTGCAGATGTCGAGCAGCCGCCGTCCGAGGACCAGCGCCCGGCCGTCCCGGGCGGTGTCCGCCTCGACCTCGATGCGCGCGGACGCCTCGTAGTCGAGACCGGAGACACGCAGCCGGCCGTCGCTCGCCTCCAGGAGCAGCCCGCCGAGCACCGGCACGGGCGACCGGGCGGGCAGGACGCGGGCGGCCCAGGCCACGGCGTCCGTCAACACACTGCTGTCGATACGGAATTCCATGGATCCGACGCTAGCGGCGCCCACTGACAACGCCCCGAGAACGCCGAGCGCCCGCCCTCCGTCGTGACGGAGAGGCGGGCGCGCTCGTGGTGCGGGGACGAGCCGGACGAGCCGTGCGGACGGCTTGAGGCTCAGGCGGCGTTCTTGATCGCGGAGATGTCGAAGTTCAGCTTGACCTTGTCGCTGACCACCACGCCGCCGGTCTCCAGGGCCGCGTTCCAGGTCAGGCCCCAGTCGGAGCGCAGGATCTCGGCCGAGCCCTCGAAGCCGACGCGCTCGTTGCCGTAGGGGTCCGTGGCCTTGCCGTTGAACTCCAGGTCGATGGAGAGCGCCTTCGTCACGTCCTTGATCGTGAGGTCTCCGGTCACGCGGTACTTGTCGCCGCCCAGCTGCGCGGCCTCCGTGGAGCGGAAGGTCATCAGCGGGAACTGCTCGGCGTCGAAGAAGTCGCCGCTGCGCAGGTGGCCGTCGCGGTCGCCGATGCCCGTGTCGACGGAGGCGATCTTGACGTCGATGGAGGCGGTGGACGCGCCCGGGTTCGAGCCGTCCAGCTTCAGCGTGCCCTCGTGCTCGCCGAAGGTGCCGCGGACATTGGTGACCATGGCGTGACGGACGGTGAAGCCGATGCTGCTGTGCGCCGGGTCGATCGTGTAGTCGCCGGTGAGTGCGGCCAGCGCCGGGTCGACGGGGAGGGTGGCGGTGTCGACGGTGTCGTTCTTGCGGCTGAAGATGCCCATGACCTGCTCCTTGGGGACGGTGCGCGGAGGCTGGTTGCCTTTGTTGAAGCTTCAACGAGAACGACAGTAACCCTATTCCGTTCAACTTTCAACATCTCTGCGCGATGTTTCCCCCGATTCACCCGAAAGACGTCGAGGCCCTCTGGCGGACGCGCGTAGAGCTGCGGCACCATCTCCCTGCTCCACCTGCACAGCCGTCCCATCCGACACGGTCACCAGCAGGAGGCAACCCCCGATGAAGCTCCGCTCCGTCCTCACCGCGCTCGCCCTGGTCCTCGGCGCCCTCTTCGCCCCCGGCGTCGGCGTCCTCGGCGGTGCCACCGACGCCCAGGCCGCCACCAAGATCAGCCACGCCACCGCGACCTCGATGTTCCGCAACTCCGGCATCACCTGGTCCTCGTCCGGCGGCTGCTCCGACCGCAACAACCCGACCTGCACCTCGTTCGAGCAGCTCAACCTCGCCACGGCGCAGGGCGCCCAGACCCTCAGGAGCGCCAGCGGCTGCGCGCTGAACATCACCGGCGGCACCGAGACCGGCCACGCCGGCGGCACGTACTCGCACTGGAACGGCTACAAGCTCGACTTCAGCAAGTACACGTGCGTCGGGAACTACATCAAGAACACCTTCACCTACATCGGTGTGCGCGGGGACGGTGCTCCGCAGTGGAAGTCCGGCGCCGGCAACATCTACGCGGACGAGGGCAACCACTGGGACGTGACCTTCTACAGCTGCGGCGGCTGCTGACCGTCGGCCCGCGTCAAGAAGCCTCCTTCGGCGGTCACTTGGACTAACCGAAGGGGGTTCTTGGACTGGCGGGGCCGCCGGGGTCCGATCTCGTTGACGGTGCCCGGCGGGCAGGGGCCAACTAGTGCGCATGTCCCTCCCCGAGTCCCGAAGAATCCGTGCGGCCTGCGCGCTCGCCGTCGCCTCGTCGGCCGTGTTCGCCCTGGCCGGGCCCGCTCTCGCGACAGCCCCCGCCACCTTCGCCGAAGCCCCCGCACGCGCCGGCGCCGAGGCCGTCATCGGCTCCGACCAGCTCTCCGTCGCGGTCGCCGAGGACTTCCCGCGGGTCCTCTCCTACACCGACCGCTCCACCGGCGCCCGTCTGCTCGGGAGCACGACCCCGGTCACCGAGATCGTCCTCAACGGCACGGCCTACGCGGTCCAGGCGAAGGGCGCCCCCGTCCTGACCGCCACCAGCGCGGCGTACACCCTCACTTTCCCCGCCCTGGCCGGCGTCGAGATCGACGCGACGCTGAGCGTGCGCGGCCGTGCCACCACCTTCAAGGTCACCGCCGTCCGCGACACCGAGGGCTTCCGGGTCGGCACCCTCGACATACCCGGCCACGACCTCGTCTCCGTCGGCTCGGCCGACACCGGCGCGGAGACCGCCTTCACCCGGCTCGACCCCGACTCCACCCGTACCGCCGACGTCTTCGCCAAGGTCACCGACGCCACCGCCGCCGAGAGCGCGCCCGTCGGGGCGAGCTACGCGCTCGTCAACACCGACCGGCTCGCGGCCGCCGTCGAGTCCAACTCCAGCTACGACAAGCCCACCGGGCCGAGCGCCCGCGACGGTGCCCGCTTCTGGCACCAGGCCCGCAGGACGGCGACCGAGACCCGCGTCGCTGTCTGGTCCGGCCAGTGGACCTACCGCGGCGCCGGAGCGCCGCGGCCCGAGAGCGGCGACAACCTCCCCTGGGCCAAGGTCGTCGTCACCCCCGACGCCAACGCCGACGGGAAGACCGACTGGCAGGACGGCGCCCTCGCCTTCCGCGCGATCGGCGTCAAGGCCCCGGGCGGCGATCAGACCCCCGACCGGGTCATCGCCCACATCCCGTTCAACTTCGCGTCCAACGCCACCCACCCATTCCTGCGCACCCTCGACGACGTCAAGCGGATCTCGCTCGCCACCGACGGGCTCGGCCAGTTCGCCCTGCTCAAGGGATACGGCTCCGAGGGCCACGACTCCGCGCACCCCGACTACGGCGGCAACTACAACAAGCGCGCCGGCGGCCTCGACGACCTCAACAAGCTGCTGAAGGAGGGCAGGAAGTGGGGCGCGGGCTTCGGCGTCCACGTCAACGCCACCGAGTCGTACCCCGAGGCGAAGAACTTCAGCGAGACCCTCGTCGACAAGACCAGGCCCGGCTGGAACTGGCTCAACCAGAGCTACTACATCGACCAGCGCCGGGACATCAACAGCGGCGACCTCGCCCGCCGCTTCCAGCAGCTGCGCGACGAGACCGACCCGAATCTGTCGATGCTCTACATCGACGTCTACTACACCCACGGCTGGATCGCCGACAAGACCATGCAGGCCGTGCAGGCCCAGGGGTGGAACGTCGCCACCGAGTGGTCCGAGAAGTTCGAGCGCGCCTCCCTCTGGTCCCACTGGGCCAACGACCTGAACTACGGCGGCGCCACCAACAAGGGCCTCAACTCCCAGATCATCCGCTTCATCCGCAACGGCGAGAAGGACATCTGGAACAACCACCCGGTCCTCGGCCAGACCGCCCTCGAAGACTTCGAGGGGTGGACCGGCGAGACCGACTGGAACCACTTCTACGCCAACATCTGGCAGAAGAACCTGCCCGCCAAGTACCTCCAGCAGCAGACGATCACCCGCTGGAACGGCAACGACCTCACCTTCACGGGCGGTGTGCGCGGCACCGTCGAGGACGGCCGTCGCACCTTCTACGAGAACGGCCGCAAGGTCCTCGACGGCGAGAACTACCTGCTGCCCTGGGACGGCGGCAAGAAGCTGTACCACTACAACAAGGCGGGCGGCCGCACCACGTGGACCGTCCCGGGCGCCGGCTCGTACGCCGTCCACAAGCTCACCGACAACGGCCGTGTGAAGACCGCGACCATACGCCCCGTCGACGGGAAGATCACCTTCGACGCCGCCGCCGGGCAGCCTTACGTCCTCTACCCGGACCGCGCCCCCGAGCCGCGCGACCCCCGCTGGGGCCAGGGGACCCCGGTCGCGGACCCCGGATTCAACGACGCGAAGCTCTCCGCCTGGTCCAAGGCGGGAACCGTCGCCCGTGACACCGACGCCCAGGGCCGCAACAGCGCCGAACTGACCGGCTCGGCGACCGCGTCCGTACGACAGCAGGTCACCGGCCTCACCCCCGGCAAGAGGTACACCGCCTCCGCCCTGATCGAGGTCGAGGCGGGCCGCACCCGACCCACCACGCTCTCCGTCGGCGGGGCGTCCGTCACCGTCGAGCGCTCGGCCCTCCAGGACCGGGTCGCCGCCTCCGACTGGAACGGCACCCGCCTCCAGCGCGCCAAGGTCACCTTCACCGCCCCCGGCAGCGGCTCCACCACGCTCCGGATCGAGGCCGCGAGCGGCAGCCCGGCAGTCGTCCGGATCGACGACGTCCGGATCGTCGCCAACAACCCCGCCACCCGGGCCGGCGCGCTCGTGCACGAGGACTTCGAGGCCGTCGACCAGGGCTGGGGACCCTTCCTCAAGGGCGACTCCGGCGGCACGACCGACCCGCGCACCCACATCGCCCAGCTCCACGCCCCGTACACCCAGGCGGGCTGGAACGGGAAGCTCGTCGACGACGTCATCGGCGGCGCCGAGTCGCTCAAGTCCCACGACGAGAACAGCGGGCTGGTCTACCGGACCGCGCCCTGGACCGTCCCGATGAAGGAGGGGCGCAGCTACCGCGTCGAGTTCGACCACCAGTCGAGCCATGCCGGCGCCTACGAGTGGGTCACCGGCTACGACCGTACGAACGGGACCGCGGTGGAGACACGTCGTACGCCCGTCGGACAGCAGAGGACCACCGGGCACTTCTCCGAGACCGTGACCGCCGGCTGCGGCGACACCTGGACCGGACTGCGCAAGCGCGGTGACGCCCCCGACGGAGCCGACTTCGTCCTCGACTCCTTCACCGTCACCGACCTCGGCCCGGCGGCGGAGAAGGCGGCCTGCGGCACGCTCGCCCTCACCGCCCCGGAGACCCTGGAGCCGGGCCGCCCCAACCAGGTCACGGCCACCTTCGCCAACGACGAGGCGAACGCCGTCGCCGGGGCCACGGCCGCGCTGGAACTCCCCGCGGGCTGGACCGCCGACCCGGCCGGTCCCGTCTCCCTCGGGACGGTCGCGGCGGGCGCCCAGGCCACCGCCACCTGGAAGGTGACGCCCCCGGTCGACGCGAAGTACCAGACCTACCCGCTCGGTTCGACGCTCACGTACACCGTCGGGGGCGAGGCGCGGAAGCTGAGCGCCGCCACCTCCGCCCGTACGCTGCCCCCGCCGCCCACCACGGACAGCTGGGCGAGCGACCTGGACTGGACGTCCGCGGCCAACGGCTGGGGACCGGTCGAGCGCGACCTGTCCAACGGCGAGACGGGCACCGGCGACGGCGGCCCGCTCAGGATCGGGGGAGTGGCGTACGCCAAGGGCCTGGGCGCCCATGCCCCGTCCACGGTCCGCTACTACCTGGGCGGGAAGTGCACCTCCTTCACCGCCGAGGTCGGCGTGGACGACGTCCAGACCAGTCGCGGCTCGGTGCAGTTCAGCGTCGTCGCCGACGGTACGCAGAAGGTGAAGTCGCCGGTCCTGAAGGCCGCCGACGCCGCCTGGCAGCTCACCGCCGACGTCACCGGGGCCTCCTATGTGGAGCTGGCGGCCGGCGACGGCGGCGACGGGAACGGCAACGACCACGCGGACTGGGGGAACGCCCGCTTCCACTGCGGAGGCTCCCGCTAGCAATTGCTTGATCGCGTCGGAGAACGGGTGCCGGACCGGTCGCCAACCGGTCCGGCACCCGTCGTGGCTCGAACACGGCACGGACCCGGCCGGCGCCACGAACGCGTATCCGCTCATGCCGGGCGCCTCCCGGCGCACCCCGGCCGCCTGCGCCGCCGACGAGGACCGGCTGGAGATCCTGGACAACATCGCCGACCGCCAGGCCGTCCCGTCCCCCGGACTCACGGCCACGAACCCGGGGCGGGCCGGTACGGTGGGGCGCCTGACGGTCACGGCCCCGGCGAGCGTCCTGGTCCGCCGCCGGCGCTCGGTCCTCGACCTCCGGATCAGCGAGCCGCGGCGCACGGGCCGGCCGCTCACTGCGGCTGCGGATCACTCCCGGTACCGCGGGCGTCACCTGCCGCACGCAAGTGGCGCTTTAGAGGGTTGTGTGGAAAGCCTACAAACACAAGGGGTGTCTGGCTGTTGACTCGGCTCCCCCTGTCGGCGGTTCTGTCTTACTCCACCAGGAATCGACGCGGGAGACTGTACGGAGTGGACGGCGGGATTTGCTTGGTCGACTTCGTAGGGTCGGTACATGACCGTTGTGGACCAGATCCCGAGCGAGCCGACTGACGCCCGTGGCCGTGTGGCCGAGCTGCACGCCCTGCGCGAGGAGGCTCGGCGCGGGCCGAGCGAGCGGGCGACCGAGGCCCAGCACGCCAAGGGCAAGCTGACCGCTCGCGAGCGCATCGAGCTGCTGCTCGACCCTGGTTCCTTCAACGAGGTCGAGCAGCTGCGCCGACACCGCGCCACGGGCTTCGGCCTGGAGGCGAAGAAGCCGTACACCGACGGTGTCATCACCGGCTGGGGCACGGTCGAGGGCCGCACGGTCTTCGTCTACGCGCACGACTTCCGGATCTTCGGCGGCGCGCTGGGCGAGGCCCACGCCACGAAGATCCACAAGATCATGGACATGGCCATCGCCTCCGGCGCGCCGCTGGTCTCGCTGAACGACGGCGCCGGCGCCCGTATCCAGGAGGGCGTCTCCGCCCTCGCCGGCTACGGCGGCATCTTCCAGCGCAACACCCGCGCCTCGGGTGTCATCCCGCAGATCTCGGTGATGCTCGGCCCGTGCGCCGGCGGCGCGGCCTACAGCCCGGCGCTGACCGACTTCGTCTTCATGGTCCGCGAGACCTCGCAGATGTTCATCACCGGCCCGGACGTCGTCAAGGCGGTCACCGGCGAGGAGATCACCCAGAACGGCCTCGGCGGCGCGGACGTGCACGCCGAGACGAGCGGCGTCGCGCACTTCGCGTACGACGACGAGGAGACCTGCATCGCCGAGGTGCGGTACCTCCTGTCGATGCTCCCGCAGAACAACCGCGAGAACCCGCCGACCGTGGCCTCCGAGGACCCGGCCGACCGCCGCTCGGACGTCCTGCTCGACCTGGTCCCGGCCGACGGCAACCGTCCGTACGACATGCACAAGGTGATCGAGGAGCTCGTCGACGAAGGCGACTTCCTGGAGATCCACGAGCGCTGGGCCCGCAACATCATCTGCGCGCTGGCCCGTCTGGACGGTCAGGTCGTCGGCATCGTCGCCAACCAGCCCCAGTCGCTGGCGGGCGTCCTGGACATCGAGGCCTCGGAGAAGGCCGCCCGTTTCGTCCAGATGTGCGATGCTTTCAATATTCCGATCGTCACCCTTTTGGACGTACCCGGCTTCCTGCCGGGCGTTGATCAGGAGCACGGTGGAATCATCCGCCACGGCGCGAAGCTGCTGTACGCGTACTGCAACGCGACCGTGCCCCGGATCAGCCTGATCCTGCGCAAGGCGTACGGCGGCGCGTACATCGTCATGGACTCCCAGTCCATCGGCGCCGACCTGACGTACGCCTGGCCCACCAACGAGATTGCGGTGATGGGCGCCGAAGGCGCCGCCAACGTCATCTTCCGCAAGCAGATCGCCGAGGCCGAGGACTCCGAGGCCATGCGGACGCGCATGGTCAAGGAGTACAAGGCCGAGCTGATGCACCCCTACTACGCGGCGGAGCGCGGACTGGTCGACGACGTGATCGACCCCGCAGAGACGCGGGAGGTCCTCATCAGGTCCCTCGCCATGCTCCGCACCAAGCACGCCGACCTGCCGTCCCGCAAGCACGGCAACCCGCCTCAGTAAGAGGAGCCACAGACGTGACAACGCCTGCCACAGCCAACCTTCTCCGAGTCGAGAAGGGCCACGCCGACCCCGAGGAGCTGGCCGCGATCACCGCGGTGCTGCTCGCCCGCGCGGCCGCCCAGCCCACCGAGACGTCCGCCCACGGCCGCTCCACGGCCGGCTGGCGCCGTCTGGAGCGCCAGTCGGGCTTCCGCCCCTCCCACTCCTGGCAGGGCTGACCCCAGCCGTACCGAAGGCCCCCGCTCCGACACGGAGCGGGGGCCTTCGGCTTTGGGTACCGCCCGCACGGCGAAAGGGCGCCCCCGCACGACAAGAAGGCGGCCCCTGCACGGCGAGACCGCGGCCCCTCCGCACGACGAGACCGCGCCCCCCCCCGAGCGAGAGACCACGGCCCCGCACGACGAAAGGGCCCGCCGCACCGGAAATGG
>NZ_JBHTTQ010000170.1:0-9558 GCF_042794475.1 Streptomyces sp. NPDC056527 | reverse complement strand
GGCCTGGTGGGCGGGGCGGGCGGCGGCGCTGTCGCCGCGCACACGGGCGAGGCGCAGTTCCCGTTCCAGCAGGGCCGTCTTCCCGCTTCCGGGGCTGGAGAGCAGATTGACCACCGTGGTGCCACGGGCGGTCAGTTCGGTGCGCAGGATCTGTGCCGCGGCCTCGTTCTTGGCGAGGACGGCACGCTGGAGATCGACGGCTCGGCACATGCTCAGCTCTCCTCGGTGATCGGTTGGCGATGTCGCGCCGCTTCGGGGTCGGCCCAGCGGACCTCGCGGATCTGGAGCTCGCGGCCGGCGACGAGCTCGTCGGCCGCGGCTCCGCAGCCGGGACAGAGCAGTCGCGGCGGCATGCCGACCGCCCAGACCTCGGCGCACGGTTCGCAGCGCGCGGTGCCCGGGACGGTACGGGTGATCAGCTCGGCGCCCTCGACGACGGTTCCGGCGCAGGCGAGTTCGAAGCAGAAGGCGAGGGCGTCGGGGACGACGCCGGCCAGTTCGCCCACGTCCAGCTCGATGCTGCTGACACCGACGGCCCCGCGGGACCTCGCCGCGGCCTCGACCTGGTCGACGACGGCGACGGCGAGGGACATCTCGTGCATCGGTCTCCGTCCTGGGCGCGGGGATGGGTCTCGGGCGCCATTAGAGGACGGGCGGGCGCGGGGCTCCGCCCGGCGCGCCGGGACCGCGCGGCGGTGTCGTCCGTTCGGTGCAGCCGCTCCCGCGCCGGGCCGGGTGCGTCACGACCCGAGCCGCGTCACCGAGGAGCGTCACATCCTGCTGATGCGCAGATAGCGCCGGAGGTCGGGGAGGACTCCCACGACGACGGCCACGACGGCCAGGGCGGCGGTGACGGCGGCGGTGGCGCCGAGGACGCTCTTGTGCATGGTGCTCTCCGTTTCGGTCTTCATACGGCGGCTTCCTGGCGGACCAGTTCGGTGACCATGCGCACGGCTTCCGGCACGGCGGCGGCGACCTGCGGGCTGAGCCCGATGCCTTCGTCGAGGGCGGCCGGTTCGCAGCCGACGACATGGATGCGCCGTGGTGGTGCGGCTCCCGTTCCCGCGCACAGGGTGTCGAGCAGGGCGAGGACGGCGTCGGGTGTCATCCGGTGGCCGTCGAGCGGCGCGGGCGGCTGTCCGGAGCTCGCCTCGCCGGACGGCGAGGCGTCGATCAGGTACAGCGTTCCCGGTTCGCCGCCGCGGGCGGTGACGTCGACGAGGACGAGGGTGTCCCAGCCGTCGAGGAGCTGGTAGGCGAGGTGGACGCCACGGACTCCGACGTCGACCAGCTCGACGGTCGGCGGCAGTTCCTCCCGGGTGAGCCGTCGCACGGTCTCCACCCCGAAGCCGTCGTCGCCGAGGAAGATGTTGCCGACCCCGGCCACGAGGGTGCGCCCCGTCGCGGGCGCGGGGCCGTTCACCGGTCCTCCAGGGCTTCGACCTCGTCGGGCTGGAAGTAGAGGTACCGGCCCTGTTCGCGGCGGATGTCGGCGCCCGGGTCGTCCTCCACGGTCACGGCGATGTGCACCCCGCCGTCGACGTCGTGCAGGACCGCCTCGACGAGGGCGGCGCGGCCGTCGAGGAACAGGTCCTGGGCGTCGGTGCGGCGCAGCCGTGGGCGCAGGACGACCCTGCTGCCCGCGCGCACCGCGCGTCCGTCGACGAGGACGTGGTCGCTGCCCGGATCGACACCGGTGTCGCCTCCCGGGTCCCACCAGGGGGTGTCCGGTTCGAGGACGCTGCGGGCGGGCTCCTTCGGCCCGGTGACGCTCTGGAGGCTGCGTACGGCTCCGTGCAGGCGCTCCAGGACCTCGGGCGGCATGGTGTCCGCCAGCTCGATGACGGCCGCGGCGCGGGCGTCGGTGCCCCGGGCCTCGCGCTTCTCCTCGTCGGTGAGGGCCGCGGTGCGCAGGGCGAGGATCTCGTCGATCTCGGTCGCGTCGTAGAGGGCTCCGGGGCTCTCGGGCGCGATGGCGGGGTGGTCCTCCAGGATGATCGGCGAGGAGAGCATCAGGTCGTCGCGGCCCGGTTCGCCGGCCAGGACGGGCCAGGTGTGCAGGTTGCGGCAGGCGGCGACGGCGCCCTTGGCCCATTCAGGCGGATCGGTCATCGAGAGGAACGACCCGCCGTCGAGGCGGAGCAGCGTGTGCGTGGCGACGAGGGAGTACGGCAGTGCCGCGTGGCGGTCGGTGTCCCGCTCGGCGGTCCAGGCGCTGGTGTTCTCCACCGTGACGGAGAGGCGTTCGACGCGGTACGGGCCGTCGAGTTCGGCGGCCGAGATCCGCAGCGTGCCGCTGATCTCCTCGCGCCGACGGACCAGCCGGCCGAGGACGCGTCCGTCGGTGCCGGTGACCTCCTCGACCTCCTCGGCCGCCGGCCGTGCGAAGGGCAGGGCCGCGCCGTCGCCGCGCAGTTCGGCGACGGGGACGACGAGGGTGACCCGCTCCTCGACGCCCTCGTCCCAGGCCACCAGGACCCGGTCGGCCAGGTGGAGTTCGCCGGTCGGGGCGTACGTCCCGTCCTCGCGGAGTTCCTCGACGGTACGCCGCTGGGCGCGCAGGAAGCGGACCTCCACGGCGAGTTCGGCGCCGGTCCTGGGCTCCATCAGGCACTCGGTGTGCTGGAAGTCGTGCTCCTCGGCGGCGGCGCTCCAGGACGGCGGCACCAGGACGCCGAACTGCCAGCGGAGCCGGTTCTTCGCGGCGGAGGCACGGTACGGGTAGAGCACGTACCCCTCGAAGAGGACGGCGTCGGCGACGTGCCGGGCGACGGCGAACCGCGCCTCGGTGCCGGGGGTGAAGGCGACGGTGGTCATCGTGTCCTCTCCCCCGCCTCTTCCAGCAGGGACTCGACGGTGGCCTGCCAGGACGGGAGCGCCCGGCGGGAGCGGTAGGCGAGCAGGGCGTCCATCGCGTCGCCCGGGAGCCGGATCCATCCGCAGCCGGGGAAGTGCTGGTCGATCATTTCCCGCCAGACCTTCACGGGCATCCGGTACGCGACCTCCTTGTCCCAGGGCACGGGCTCGACGTGGAAGCCGCCGGCACCGGTGAAGGCGGTGCCGGAGAACAGCAGGAGCAGCGGGACGTCGCCGTCGGCGAGCGCCCGGAAGTAGCGGGACGCGGCGATGTCGGTGTCGTAGGTGCACGGGACGACGAGGTCGGTCTCGATCTCGCCGGTGAAGCCGGGCACCATGACGGAGGCCTGGGCGAACTGGACCGGGTTGAGGCTGCTGCCCCACCGGGAGCGTTCGCCGAAGAGGTCGCCCAGGGCCTCGGCCTCGTGGTCGTCGTATCCCCGCCGGGCGGGTTCGATACGGATCTGGCAGCGCAGGGCCATGGCGTGGACCCGGGTGTCGCCGGTCGCGGTGATCCGCAGGCGGAACACGAGGGTGGGTCCGGCCGCGTAGGCGTCGGCACGGACGTCGGTGCAGCTGAAGGAGAACTCGGTCACGGCCGGCTCCCGTGCGGTTCGCGTGCCAGACCGCGGACGCGCGTGAAGAGGGCGTCGAGGTCGGCCCTGGCCTCCGCGCCTCCGTCGAAGCCCTGCCAGAGCAGTCGCATGCGGCCCACCAGTTCGTAGCAGATGTCGATGGGCACGAGGAAGCACTCCGTGCGGCCCTCGTGGCGGCGCAGCAGCAGGGCTTCCACGTCGGGTTCGAGGTGGGCGGCCAGCTGTGTGGCGTCGAGGACGGACCGCCAGGCCGTCTCCTCCAGTTCGCTCTCGGTGGCGCCGGCGGGGCTGGGGTAGAGCGCCACCGGCCGGTCGAGGGCGGAGTTGCGGAAGAAGAAGGCGACCGAGACCGGGATCCGCAGCGACTCCCACGCCTGGTCGTCGATCCGGTGTCCCGGGTCGCTCAGGAAGCGGCCGGGGACCGCCCGGAACCGGCTCTGGGAGCCGGCGGAGCGGTCCATCAGCTGTGAGCACGGGCCGCAGGCGCAGACCAGGGCCCGCTTGTCGACGTCCACCAGATGCGGGTGCCGCTCGTCCGCCAGTCGGGCCCCGCACATCTCGCAGCGTTCCTCGCGGGGCGGTCGCGGAGTGGTGAACCGGCGCAGGCCCGTGGGCCGTGAGGAGCGCACGGTGCCGTTCGGGGGGCCGCTCACGAGGCGGCGGCCGATGAGCGGCCGTCCGCGCCCGCGAGCGCCGGACGGGTGCCGATCTGGAGCGGTGCCGGCTCGCGCGGTGCCGCGCTCTGGAGCTCCACACCGGTCACCTCGGGGGCGAAGCACGCGAGCGCGTCCACGGCCGCCTGCCGGACGGACTCCTCGGTACTGGGGCAGCCGCAGCCGGACGAGGCCGCGACCCGCAGGCTCAGCACCCCCGTCGCCGCGTCGAACCCGGCGTTCTCCACCGGCTGCGACAGAGCGGACAGGGCGCGGTCGATACGGGTCGGCGCGTCCTCGGGATGCAGTCCGTGCAGATTGAGGAGGCTGGCGACGAGTTCGTCCGCGAGCAGCGGGCCGAGCGGGTCGGCGGGCGGGCCGCCGGCGGGGCGGCCGAGGAGGTCGACGACGCGGGCGAGGCCGCTGCCGTAGAACTCCATGAGGACGCGTACGACTTCCTCGGCGGCCGCGCTCGCCTCGGCGTCCCCGTGCTCCGCCAGCCGGTCGAGGACCTCCTCGACCCGTCGGCCCGCCTGTTCGGCGGTGGTCGCGCTCATCCGGCCAGACCGCTCAGACCGGTGGGCACGTGCATCTGCTTCACGGTCCTGCCGTTGCCCGTGTACATGTGGACGCCGCACGGCAGGCAGGGGTCGAAGCTGCGCACGGCGCGCATGATGTCGATGCCCTTGAAGTTCTCGGGCGTGTTCTCCTCGAAGATCGGGGTGTTCTGCACGGCGTCCTCGTACGGACCGGGGGTGCCGAACGTGTCCCGGGTGGAGGCGTTCCACGGCGTGGGCGGGTACGGGTGGTAGTTGGCGATCTTGCCGTCGCGGATGACCATGTGGTGCGAGAGGACGCCCCGGACGGCCTCGGTGAAGCCGACACCGATGGACTCGTCGGGAACCTCGAACTTCTCCCAGGTCTGGGTGCGTCCGGCGCGGATCTCCTCCAGGCCCTTCTCGGCGCAGTGCAGGGCGACGGCCGCCGCGTACGCCTGGAAGTAGGTGCGGGCGCGGTTGCGCTCCAGGGCGTTGCTCCACTGCGGGATCTTCCACTCGAAGGTGGTCTCCGGCTTGGTCATCGTGCGGGGCAGGTTGATGACGACGCTGTGTCCGGTGGCCTTGACGTAGCCGATGTCGACCAGGCCGGACAGGGCGGTGGACCAGAGGCGGGCGATGGGGCCGCCGCCGGTGTCCAGGGCCAGGTGGTCCTTGCCGTCGAACCACCGGGGGGACATCACCCAGCTGTACTTGTCGTCGAAGTTCCGCTTCTGCGGGGCCGGGATGGTGTGCTGGTTCCAGGGGTGACGCGGGTCGACCGGGTTGCCCAGCGGGTCGTGCGTGACGAACTGCTCCTGCCCCTGCCAGTCCTCGTAGTACGAGCTGCCGAGCAGGATGCGGATGCCGAGGTTGATCTCGGTGAGGTCGTTGGTCACCAGCTTGCCGTCGACGACGACGCCCGGGGTGACGAACATCTTCCGTCCCCAGTCGGTCATGTTGGCGTAGGTGAAGTCGCAGTGCTCGGGGTCGTTGAGCGCGCCCCAGCAGCCGAGCAGGACACGGCGGCGGCCGACCTCCTCGTAGCCGGGCAGCGCCTCGTAGAAGAAGTCGAAGAGGTCGTCGTGGAGCGGGACGACACGCTTCATGAACTCCACGTAGCGCATGAGCCGGCTCATGTAGTCGGTGAACAGCTGCACGGACGCGACCGTGCCGACGCCGCCGGGGTAGAGCGTGGAGGGGTGCACATGGCGCCCCTCCATCAGACAGAACATCTCGCGCGTGTAGCGGCTGACCTGGAGCGCCTCGCGGTAGAACTCGCCCTCGAGGGGGTTGAGGGAGCGCATGATGTCGGCGATCGTGCGGTAGCCGTGCTCGGCGGCATGCGGGGCCTCGGTGCGCTCGGCGAGCTCCAGGACCCCGGGGTTGGTCTCGCGGACCATCTTCTCGCAGTAGTCGACCCCGACCAGGTTCTCCTGGAAGATGTTGTGGTCGAACATGTACTCCGCGGACTCGCCGAGGTTGATGACCCACTCACCGAGGTGCGGCGGCTTCACGCCGTACGCCATGTTCTGCGCGTACACGGAGCAGGTGGCGTGGTTGTCACCGCAGATGCCGCAGATGCGGCTGGTGATGAAGTGCGCGTCGCGGGGGTCCTTGCCCCGCATGAAGACGCTGTAGCCGCGGAAGACGGAGGACGTGCTGTAGCACTCCGCGACGCGCTTCTGCTTGAAATCGATCTTCGTGTGGATGCCGAGGCTGCCCACGATCCGCGTGATGGGATCCCAGGCCATCTCCACCAGTCCGGAGCCGTCACCCGTCGTCTTCGCCGGAGGTGCCATGGTCGTTGCGGTGCCCTTCGTGAGCTCTTCGACTTCGCGAACAGTGGAGTGGATGGGGGGTCTAGCGGGGGGTGTGGTGCGAGGGCGAGACGGTCACCAGGGCGGCCGGTAGCCGGTGGTGATGCGCTCGCCGGTGTGCCGCCACTTCGGCTCCTTGTCCACGGTCTTCGCCGTGATGGTGCGCAGGCGGCGGATGACGGAGCCGTACACGCCGCTGGCGGTGCTGGAGACCTTGCCGCCGGGAGGCTCGTCCATGAACGGCATGAACTTGTCGGGGAATCCGGGCATCGTGCATGCGATGCAGATGCCGCCGACGTTCGGACAGCCGCCGATGCCGTTCATCCAGCCGCGCTTGGGGACGTTGCACTTGACGACCGGTCCCCAGCAGCCCAGCTTGACCAGGCACTTGGGCGAGTCGTACGTCTCGGCGAACTGGCCCTGCTCGTAGTAGCCGGCCCGGTCGCAGCCCTCGTGCACGGTCGCGCCGAACAGCCAGGTCGGACGGAGCTTGTCGTCCAGCGGGATCATGGGAGCGGAGCCGACCGCCTGGTAGAGCAGGTACGTCAGGGTCTCCGCGAAGTTGTCCGGCTGGATGGGGCAGCCCGGCACGCAGACGATCGGGATGCCGGCCTGGGACTTCCAGTCCCATCCGAGATAGTCCGGCACGCCCATCGCGCCGGTCGGGTTGCCCGCCATGGCGTGGATGCCGCCGTACGTGGCGCAGGTGCCGATCGCGACCACCGCGAGCGCCTTGGGCGCCAGCCGGTCGATCCACTCGCTGGTGGTGATGGGCTGGCCGGTCTCCGGGTTGTCGCCGAAGCCGCACCAGTAGCCCTCCTGCTTGATGGCCTCGTTCGGGATCGAGCCCTCGACGACCAGCACGAACGGGTCGATCTCGCCGCGCTCTCCCTTGAAGAACCACTCGATGAACGTGTCGGCGCCGCCCACCGGGCCGCACTCGAAGTCGATGAGCGGCCAGTGGACCGCGATCCTCGGCAGTCCCGGCAGCCCGGCGAGGGCGATCTCCTCGATGCTGGGCTGCATGGCGGCGGTCAGGGCCACGGAGTCGCCGTCGCAGCTCAGACCCGCGTTGATCCAGAGAATGTGGATCGGCTTCTCTTCGCTGCCGGGGGCGGCACCCTGGTCCTCGACCGGGGCCGGCGTTACTGCACTCATGAGTCGCCTCCTGAGGAGGGATGGGGCGAAGGGCCGTCTTCGGGCCCACGTCTTGCTTAACAGTCGGCCGATCCCGCCGCGCCCGCACCTGGGCCGTCCGGGGATTGCGCTCGCGGGGCCTCCTTTCGGGCGAAGGCCCGGCGCAGTGCGTGGTAGGGCGCGGCGGGATCGTCGAAGACCCGACGCATCCGGCCGAGCTCCTGTTCACGGTGGGCGGCAAGGGGAGTCGCCGCCTCACGGCGCTCGTGTTCCGTCTTCTTCTGCGCGACGCGCAGCGGGAGACCGGGACGGGATGCCAGGTGGGCGGCCAACCGGGTGATTTCGTCGGTGAACTCCGCCGGCCCGCAGTCGACGACCCGGTCGACCAGGCCCATGCCGAGCGAGGCCGCCGCGGACACGGGCCGGGCCTCCTCGGTGAGCCGCGCGGCCAGGGCCGGTCCCACCTTGCGGGGCAGGGTGTAGGTCCAGTACTCCGACCCGTACAGGCCCATGCGCCGGTAGTGCGGGTTGAGTACCGAACCCGAACGGCACCAGACCTCGTCGGCGGCGAGGGCGAGCATCATGCCGCCGGCGGCGGCGTTGCCGCCGATCGCGCTGACGACGAGCCGGTCGGTCGTGGTGAGGACCGCCTCGACCAGGTCGTTCATGGCGTTGATGTTGGCCCAGGACTCGGCGGCGGGGTCGGCCGCGGCCTCGATGACGTTCAGATGGATGCCGTTGGAGAAGAAGTCGCGCTGCCCGCCGAGCACGAGGACGGCGATGGGACGCGTGAGGGCGGCCTTGTAGGCGTCCAGCAGTCGGCGGCACTGGTCGGTGCTCATCGCCCCGCCGGGGAAGGCGAAGGACAGGACCCCGACCGGCCCCTGCTCCCGGTAGCGGATGTCGGACCAGGTCCGCCCGCCCGGTACCGGTTCCGCCGGCGCCGGGAGTTCGGGGAGGTCCGGCAATCGCCCGGCGAGGGCCAGTGTGGCGGGGAGTTTGCAGGCGCGCGGCCGACCGGCGCCGGTGCGGGCGCGAAGCTCGGGGATCCACACGGCGCCGTCCGGCGTCGCGCGGCAGACCGCGCCCGCCCGGGTGGCGACCAGCTCGCCGGGCCGGCCGCGCAGGCCGTCCTCGGCGTGGCCGCCGTGCAGGAACCACTCGGCGCCGAGCAGGTGGTCGCGGACCCCGGGCTGTGAGTCGGCGGCCCGCAGGATGCGCAGCACGGTCTCGGTGGAGTCGTCGCTCCAGGAGATCGCCCGCTGCTCCTGGCGGAGCGTGGGACGGGCATGGACAGCGCCGGTCTGCGGCCGCGGCGTGTACCCGGCGGCGACCCGCTCGACGGCGAGGAGCACGGCGGTCACGGCGGCGTCGGACAGTTCGTTGCGGTACAGATCGCTCTTGCCGACTTCCGGTACGCGGAAGGCGACGGACGCCCAGACGTCGCCGGCGTCCATCTCCTCCTCGGCCTGGAGGACGGTGACGCCCCACTCGGCGACGCCTTCCTGGACGGCCCGGTCGAGCGACGACGGCCCCCGGTCGCCCACGGGCCCCGGGTGCACGATCAGACAGCGGCGCGCGGCCCACACGTCCCTGGGCACGACGGTCCTCAGCATCGGGGCCACGATCAGGTCGGGCGCGTGGCGCGCGACGGCGTCGCGCACGGCGGTCCCGTCCGGCGTGACCTCCACGGGAACGGTGTGCCCGCGGTCCCGCAGCTCGACCAGGACGCGCTGAGTGAGGCTGTTGAAGCTGCTGGCGATGAGCAGAATGCGCATGGCGGCCCTTCCGGGTTGCTGCGGACGGTACGCCCCCCGGAGAGGACGGTCCACCGAACCGTCAGCGATCATCCGGCACCGCAGGCCGTGGGCGCGGGCGACGGAGCCCTCACCTCACCCGTTCGAGGCGCGCGTCCCACCGATTGGCGGGCGGTACCCCACGGATGGCAAAGGGCGCGCGG
>NZ_JBHTTQ010000169.1:0-9654 GCF_042794475.1 Streptomyces sp. NPDC056527 | reverse complement strand
CCGCGCGGTGCCCGTCTCCTCACACCCCCGCACCCCCCCCCGGCCGGCGGCCCCGCCCCCCCACAAGCCCTGTACCGGCCCGGGGGGTCGCCGGGGCCGCCCGGCGCCCACGCCGGCGGCCCCCACACCGGCGACCGGCTGGCCCGGCAGGGATGGCGCGCCGCGCTAACCCTCCGCGTTGACGGCGGGAACGACGCCGTCGGCCGAACCGTCGGCCCCGTCGGAGTCCTCGCCCGCCCCGGTGGCCGGAATCTTGATGACCACCGCCACCAGTACGGCGGAGGCGAGCGCGACGAACGCCCCGATGGCACCGATGGCGTTCATCCCGTCGGTGAACGCCGCACGTGCCGAGTCGAGCAGGGTGGTGGCCACGTTCGAGGACACGCCCTGCGCCGCCTCGACCGCTCCGGCGAGCGTGTCGTCGGCGCCGGCCGCCACCCCCTCGGGGACGTCCACCCCGGCGCGGTACACGGCGGCACCGAGGCTGCCGAGCAGGGCGACGCCCAGCGCCATGCCGAGTTCGGTGCTGGTCTCCGAGAGCGCCGCGGCGGACCCGGCCTGCTCGGGCTGCGCCGAGCCGACGACGATGTCGGTCCCCAGGGCGATGAGCGGGCCACCACCGGCGTAGACGAACGCGAAGCCCGTCACCACCTGGGCGATGCCCGACGAGCTGTCGGCCAGGCTCAGCATCACATGGCCGATGCCCGACACGGCGAGCCCGACGGCGACGACGTACGCCGGACGGAACCTGCTCGCCGCCATCGGGGACACCACGGCCGTCACGATCAGCGCGAAGGCCGCCGGCAGCAGGTAGAGACCGGCCTTCATCGGGGACAGTCCGCCGACGAGCTGGAGGTACTGCGTCACCGTCAGATACGTGCCGCCGGCCACCAGCATGCTGAGCAGCAGCGTCACCAGCGCCGTACGGAAAGTGGCGTTGCCGAAGAGGCCGAGGTCGAGGAGCGGGCTCTCCAGGGTGCGCTGCCGGCGGACGAACAGCACGCCGACGACCAGACCCACGACGATCGCCGCGAGCGGCACCGGGCCGACCCCCTCGTTGGCGATCTCCTTCAGCCCGTAGATCACCGGGAGGATCGTGGCGAGCGACAGCGCCACACTGGTCAGGTCGAGCCGGCCGGCTTCCTCGTCGCGGTACTCCGGCAGCAGGAGCGGGCCCGCCACCAGCAGCACGCCCATGATGGGCACGCCGAGCAGGAAGACCGAACCCCACCAGAAGTACTCCAGCATGGCGCCGCCGACCACCGGGCCGAGCGCGATGCCCACGGAGAACATCGTGACCCAGACCGCGATCGCCACGCCGCGCTGGCGCGCGTCGGCGAACATGTTGATGATCAGGGCGAGGGTCGAGGGCATCAGCGTGGCGCCGGCGATGCCCATCGCGGCCCGCGCCGCTATCAGCGTGGCCGAGTCGTCGGCGAAGACGGCCGCCAGCGAGGCGACGCCGAACGCGGCCGCGCCGATCAGCAGCAGCTTCCGGCGGCCGATGCGGTCGCCCAGGGTGCCCATGGTCACCAGGAAGCCGGCGATCAGGAAGCCGTAGATGTCGATGATCCACAGCATCTGGGCGGCGGAGGGGTTCAGACCCTCGCTGATGTGCGGTACGGCGAGGTGCAGCACGCTCACGTCGATGGACAGCAGCAAGGTCGGCAGCGCCAGCACGGCCAGGCCCAACCACTCACGGGGTCCGGCCTGCGAAGTGGTATCGGCGGTGGTACTCACATGTTTCCTTTCGGGGATGGTGCGCATCGGTGCCCGATTACGGTCATCGGGCAAGGGGGTGTGGGAGCGACGGCTCCGACCGGGGGTGGTCGAGGCCGGGGATCAGGCGGGCGGCGACGGCTGCCGCATTGGCTGGTGTGTAGAGGTAGAAGTGGCCGCCCGTGAACGTCTGCCGGCTGAAGCCGCCCGACGTCTCCAGCGCCCACAGGTGCATCCGCTCGTCGATGACGACCGGGTCGTCGACCGCGCCGAGCGCCAGGATGGGGACGCCGGTGCCGGACGGCGGCCTCCGGTAGGTCTCCATCGCCTCCAGGTCCGCCCGGATCGCCCGGAGCGACGCCCGGACCAGGTCGGCGCGGTCCACCAGGCCGGGAGACATCCCGCCCATGTCCATCAGATGCTCGAGGAGTTCCGCGTCGCTCCTGAGATGCGCGAACGGCGGCTCGCTGGGGAAGCACGGAGGCTGACGCGCGGACACCGCCAGCACGGCGGGCGGCAGACCTCTCCTCTCCATCGCGCGGGTGAGTTCGTATCCGAGGACGCTGCCGAAGCTGTGCCCGATGACCGCGTACGGCAGCGGCTCCAGCTCGGCCAGACCTCGGACGAGGGCGTCGACCAGCGGCTCGACGCGGGTCACCAGCGGCTCGCTGATGCGCGCGCCCCGGCCGGGCAGTTGGGCGACGACACACTCCACGTCCTCGGGCAGCACCTGCCACCAGGAGCGGAACGCGGACGGCCACCCACCGGCGTGCGGAAGCGCCACGACCCGGAACCGGGGCCGCGGTCGCGGCCCCGGTCCGGTCCCGGCCGTCCGACGCGCCCCGCTGCCCACCGTCATCCACCAGCCGCTCATCGCGGCGCCCCGGCCCGGGGCGCGGACCGTCCGGCCAGCAGGGGGTGATGGGCCTCCAGGTGGGCGATCACCCGCTCCTGGTGACGTTGGAGACGCTGGCCCGGAAGGTGCTCGAGCGAGTGCAGGAACGGATCCTGAGGGGCCGGCAGACCGGCGATCGCGCCGGCGGTACCCAGCACCAGCATCGGCTGGTACCACGCCGAATAGCCGCCCTCGTGGGCGAAGACGATCCTGCCTCCCGTCAGCTCGTCCGCCAGCCGGCACATCGTCGACGTCATGGTGTGGAAAGTGCGGCTGGTGCAGAGCATCCGGCCCATCGGATCGTGGCCGCTCGCGTCGACGCCCGCCGCCACCAGGATCAGATCGGGGGCGAAGGCACGGGCCGCCGGCTCCACGATCCGGTCCATCACCGCGAGATAGGCGCCGTGTCCCGAGCCGGCGGGCAGCGGCACGTTCAGGGTGCTGCCCGCCCCCGCGCCCGCGCCGGTCTCCAGAACGAGACCGGAGGCCGCGGGAAACAGCCCTTCCTGGTGCACCGAGACGTACAGCACGTCGGGGTCCTCGTAGAAGGTCCGCTGGATGCCGTTGCCGTGGTGCACGTCCCAGTCCAGGATCAGCACGCGGCGCGCTCCCCGGCGCTGCGCGGCACGGGCCGCCACCGCCAGGTTGTTGTAGAGGCACAGCGCCATCGCCCGGTCCGGCTCCGCATGATGGCCGGGTGGCCTCACCAGGCAGTAGGCCCGGTCGAAGCGGCCGTCCAGGACGCCCTCGGCGGCCTGGGTACAGGCCCCGACGGCGAGCCTCGCGGCCTGTGCGCTGTGGTAGTTGACGTACGCGTACACACCGGCGTCGCCCGCGCCCGCCGCCGAGGCCGCCTCGACCCGCTCGATGTGATCGGGGACGTGCACGAGGAGCAGCTCCTCGTCGGAGGCCGGTGTCGGGGTGTGTCCGGTGAACCGGTCCATCACACCGAACGCCTTGACCAGCCCCTCCGCACGCCGGAGGTCCGGGTCGACCGCGAACTGGCGCAACGGCTCGACGCCCGGCCCGACCGGCACGTACCCCGATCCGGGACCGGGGTCGTGCCAGAAACAGATCTCGTGGCTGAACCACGCGAGACGGGAGGTGCTCACCAGCCGGACACGCCCAGCGAGGCCCGGCTGATCCCGGCGACCTTCTCGATGTACTGGAGGTAGTACTCGCGCTCCTCGTCGGGCGTGCGCTTGGTGCGCAGCGTCGTCCCCAGGAGACCGAGCACCTCCTCGGCCTCGGTGGGCGTCAGCCGGCGGTCACCGACCTCCTTCTCGAACGCGCGGATCCGCGCGGTCGGCTCCAGCACGCCGGACGCGTACGCGTCCTGGTCGGTGCCGTGGTTCCGGGTCGAGGCGATGGTCTTCAGGATCGCTCCGAAGAACGCGCTGGTGTCGATGTCGGTCATGGTCGATTCCCCCCTTGGTTGCCGTGCGGTGGTCGGCGCACGGTGGTGTCCGGTCCTGTGGACCGCTCCGTCCGATCGGTGCTCAGCGGATCAGGCCGCAGACGCGGCCGGCCTTCTCCAGCGTCACGACGGCCGCGTCCAGATCGGCGTCGGAGTGGCTGAGGTTGACGATGGTCCGCAGCCGGGGCAGCGTCCGCGGCACGGCCGGGTAGACGATCGGCTGGACGAAGAGCCCGTCCTGCTGGCACAGCCGGGCCATCGTTCCCGCCTGTTCTGCGCTGGTGCAGATGATGGGCACCACCGGTGTCTCACTGGCCAGCGTGTCGAAGCCGAGGGCGCGCAGCTGCTCGCGGTACCGGGTCGTCTTCGTCCGCAGGTCCCGGGTGAGGGACGGGGCGGCCTCCATCACTTCGACGGCGGCCTTGGCCGCCGCCACCTGGGCGGGGGTCGCGGCCGCGGAGAACATCCAGCCCCGCGCGTTGTTCTTCAGCGCGAAGATCAGGTCGCTGGACCCGGCGACGTAACCACCCGCGCTGGGCACCGTCTTGGAGAGCGTGCCCATCTTGACGTCGACGCGTTCCGGATCGATGCCGAAGTGCTCGGTGATGCCGCGGCCGGTGGCGCCGAGGACGCCCAGGCTGTGCGCCTCGTCGACCATCAGCGGCGCGTCGTACCGCTCGCACAGCTCCACGATGCCGGGCAGGTCGGCCACGTCGCCGTCCATGCTGAACACGGCGTCGGTGACCACCAGACGGCCCGCGTCACCCACCTTGCGCAGGGCGCGTTCCAGGTCGGCGAGGTCGTTGTGGGCGTAGGTGATGACCGACGCACCGGAGAGCCGGTACCCGTCCAGGATGCTGGCGTGGTTGTAGACGTCGCCGATGACGACGTCTCCGGGGCCGACGAGAGCGCCGACCGTCGCCACGTTCGCCATGTAGCCGCTGGAGAAGACGATGGCGTCCTCGGTGCCCAGGAAGCGGGCGAGCGCCAACTCCAGCTCCCGGTGCAGATGCAGGGTGCCGGCGAGGAGCCGTACCCCGTGGGCGCCGGTCCCGTGCCGCTCCACGGCGCGCAGGACCTGGTCGTCGATGTAGTCGTGCCCGATGAGCCCGAGGTAGCTGTACGACGCGAAGTTGAGGAACCAGCGGCCGTCGAACTTGATCCGGGGACCGGTGGCCTCCTCGATGACGGGCTCGTAGAAGTACTCGTCCTTGGCGACGATCAGCCGGTCCTCCGTCGACAGGGCGTCGATGCGCCGGTCGAGGAAGGAGCCGTGGGGGGCGTCGGCCAGCCGGCCCGGCAGGGTTCGCCTCGGTACGCGATCGGCCGGGACGGGAGCCGGGGACGGCGACGGGGTCGGGGTCGAGCTCGGGAACGGGCTACGGGTCGCGGGGGCCTGGTCGGTGGCCAAGGCCGGGGCACGGGGCGGCGACACCCGCGGGACCACCGCCGCGGGTGCCGCGTCCCTGAAGCGGTCCCAGTCGGGGACGAAGGAGTCGGCGGTGCCCGGGGCCACGGCGGCCTGCGGCCGTTCCGCCGCGGCCGGACGCTGCTGCGGCACCGAGAGGTGCGGAGCGCGAGCCGGAGGTGCCGTGGGCGGCTGCGGAGCCGGGACCGGCACGGGCGCCGGGGCGGGTGAGGGGGCGGGCGTGGGTGAGGGGGCGGGCGTGGCGGCCGAAGCGGTGCGCGGCAGCGATTCGAGGTGGGCCAGCAGCGCGCCGACGTTGGTGCGCTCGAAGAACACCATGGGGTCGATGTCGAGCCCGTCGGCGGTCAGCGACGCCGCCAGCTCGACCGCCATCATCGAGTCGAGGCCCAGCTCCAGCAGATCGTCCTCGGTGGACACACCGTCGAGGTGCAGGACCTTCGTGAGCGCGTCGGTGAGCGACGGCCACAGCCCGGATTCCGGTGTGACAGCAGTCATGGGTGCATCCTTCGCTTTCGCGGCGGCGGACAGAACGTAGTGCGCGGGGGGTCGGCCCAGGGCCGTGCGGAGCAGGTCGATGCCGTCGTCCGCGGTCAGGGCCGGAATGCCGTGCGCGGCGGCCTTCGGGGCGATGGACTCGCCCATCCCGACGGTCCACAGGCCCCAGCCGAGGCTGAACCAGGGGCGCCCTTCGGCGCGTTGGCGGGCGGCATGGCCCTCCAGATAGGCGTTGGCCGTGGCATAGGCGCTCTGGCCGAGGTTCGCCCGTACAGCCGCGACGGAGGAGAAAAGGGCGACGAATCCGGGCTGGTCGTGCCCGGACAGCAGGTCGGTCAGCGCGTGTACGCCGCCGATCTTGGGCCCGAACACGGTGTCCACCTGCTCGGGCGTCAGGCTGCGCGCCAGTCCGTCGCGCAGGACTCCGGCGGCGTGGAACACCCCGTCGTACCGTGCGGCGCCGGCCAGTGCCTCACGAAGCGAGCGGACGTCCGCCGCCACGACCGTCAGATCGCAGCGCGCTCCGAGTCGATCGAGGCGTTCCCGGCTCTCTCCCCGGTCCGGCACGGTTCGCCCGACCAACGTCAGATGGGCACAGCCCGCATCCGCGAGGAACTCGGCGACGCGCAGGCCGATGCCGCCCATGCCGCCGGTGATCAGGAAGCGGCCGCCGTCGTACCGCACCGGGGCGGTGACGCCGGTGCTCGTGGGCTGCGGCCGCACGGAGGGCTCGTACCAGGTGCCGTCGCGCAGGGCGAGTTCCGGCCGGTCCCGGCCGAGTGCCTCCCACAGGAGAGCGGCATCGCCGTCCTCCGGGCCGACCTCGTTCTCGGTACCGAGATCGACCAGGCGGACCCTGGTACGGGGATGCTCGACGCGCAGCGTGCGGCCGAGGCCCCACAGGGCGGTCATGAACGGGTCGACGGCCTCCTCCGCCGCCACCTGGTGCGCGGCGCAGGTGACGATCAGCAGGTCGGACATCGGCGGGCGCGCCGCGAGCCGGCGCACCAGCGCGAAGACCCCCTGCAGGGCCTCGGTCACCTGCGCCTCGCCGCTCAGCCCGCGCGGCGCCACGTACACGACGTCCCGGAAGGCGACGTCGGCCGGCAGCGTGTCGAGGCCCCCTTCGGAGAGCTGCGCCGGCGTCAGGTGGACACCCTGCCGGCCCGCCGGCGGACGGAGGTCGTCCGTGGACACGATCAGCACGGGACCTTCGGCCGCGGCCGGGTGTACGGGAGCGGCCTCGGCCTCCCGCCAGACGACGGTCTCGATCAACGGGACGGCCGGAAGCCCCTGTTCGGGGGTGACGGACGTCGACGCGACCGTGCCGGCGGTCGACGCGGCGGGCACCCCGGACGCCTCGGGCCTGGCGGCCTTGAGCGTGATGCGGTCCAGTTCCAGCAGGACCTCACCCTGCTGATTGCAGACCGTCGCCCGTCCCCGTACCGCACCGCCCGTACCCCCGGCCTCGCCCGGATCGTCCCGCTCGACCAGGGCGATCACCGTGCCCGAGATCCTGCGGCGGGCCACCAGCCGACCGACGTACCAGGGCAGACACGCCCCGGCCGCGCCCCCGTCCAGCATCCCGAGCGCCTGGAAGACGCTGTCGAGCAGTGCCGGCGGTACGAAGGGAGGAGCCGAGGCAGCGTTCGCTTCGTCCCCGGCCCTGAGCATCAACAGCATCCGGCCGGATCCCCGGTGCGCCGACCTGATCACCTGGTACGCCGGTCCGTACGCGATCCCGCTCGCCTCGCGCCACGCCGCCACGTCCGACAGCGGCACGTACTCCGTGCAGCCCGCCCTCAGCGCGGCCATGTCGACATAGCGGGGCGGCGGCAACGGGCTGCCGGACACCCGGGCGGTGCTGTGGACGACCGGTTCGCCGGCTCCCGGCCGCACGGAACGGACCGCGCACCCGCCGTCCTCGGTCGTGTCGACCTCGAGCTCCGCCTCGGACCCCGCCACCAGCAGGGGCACCCGGAAGGCGACCTGCTCCAGGGTCCACCAGCAGTCGGGACGCCGGGCATCGCAGGCGGACAGCATGGCGTCGATCTGCGCGGCGGCGGGCAGGACGGGGATGCCGCCGATCCGGTGGTCGGAGACCAGCGGATCGGCAGCGTCGAGGACCGACCGGACGCCGCTCATGTGTGCAGGTCGAATCGCTCGGTGGCCTGGACGAGACCGTTCACCTGGATGTCGACGGTGTGCTCACCCGCGTAGTACCGGCGGGTCTGCACCTCCTTGATCGCGTGGGTCTTCTCCAGGGACCGCCGCTCCCCGGGGCCGAGTTCGAGGGTGGTCAGCTTGAAGACCTTCGGGATGCTGCGCCCGTTCTTGCGCACGTGGTGCACCACGTAGTCGACCGCGATGCTGTGCGCCCGGTCGTCGGTGTTCTCGATGTCGAAGCTGATGAGGAGGGAGTCCCCGATGGTCACCGACCGGGGGGCGATGCTCAGCCGGGGTACGCGGACGTGCTCGCCGCCCGTGGCCCCGAGAATCGCGAGCGCCTGCTGATCGCCCTTCTTCACCAGGGTGCGCAGTCCGTGCTTGACGATCCAGTTGGTCTCGGGGGTGGGGCTCTCCTCCAGCCACCGCAGCGCGGTCGCGAGCGCGAGATCGGGTGCGTCCTTGGAGATGTCGTTGAGGTTGTTGGCGACGGACTTGCGCACGTACTCCGAGGAGTCGCTGCGCAGCGGTTCGAGGATCTCCAGGACCGGCCGGGGGTCCTTGACGAACATGGTCAGGGTCCGGGCCCAGGGCAGGTGGGAGCGGATTCCCTCGCTCGCCAGACGCCGCACGTTGTGGCTCGGGCTCTGCGCCCACTGCGTGACGCGCTCCATCGTCGGCGCGTAGTGCTGCTCGATGTACGGCCGGATCGCGTACTCGCCCGTGTGCCGCTTGGTGATCTCCTCGATGGCGTCCAGCGACAGGTCGGGGTGGTCGAGGCCGTACTCCTCGACGAATCGCGCGACCGGCATGAGGAACCAGCTGGCGTTGAACATGCCTTCTCCCTCGGCGAGTTCGTCGCCGAGGATGGTGAGCAGGATCGGAACGGCGTCCGCGTAGTCGGCGGGCAGACGGGTCCGCAGGCCCTCGGCCAGGACGAGGACGCGGTCCTTCAGCTCCTTGCCGGGAATGCGTGACTCGACCTCGGCCGCGTAGCTCTCCACGTCGAACTCGGGGTGGACGGCTCGGATCCGGTCGCCGATCAGACGTGCCGCGTCGGCGTTGAAGTGTCGCTTGAGTCCGTACTCGCTAGCCATGGTTCTGGTGCCTCTTCGTCTCGTTCTTCTGGTTCGACGTGGTCTCGTGCGGCCTGGAGGAGATCCAGAACCGCTGGCGGTTGAAGGGATAGGTGGGGATGGTGGTGGTGCGCCGGCCCTTGCCCTGGTGCAGCCCGGCCCAGTCGAGGTCGGCGGAGGTCTGGTTGACATACGCGGCGACGGCCGCGTGCAACTCGATCTGGTCGGTACGATCCCGCTGCAGGGTGCTGATCCACACGGGTTGCGTCTCGCCCCACGACGCCCGGGCGAGCGACGTCAGCTGGGGATGGGAACCGATCTCCCACACCACCGTCGGGCCGACGTCGGCCAGCGTCGTCAACGCCTGGGTGAAGCGCACCGGTTCACGGATCGCCCGGCCCCAGTACCCGGGGTCGGTGGCCGTCTGCGCGGTGTGCCAGCCACCCGTCACGGTCGA
>NZ_JBHTTQ010000168.1:0-9946 GCF_042794475.1 Streptomyces sp. NPDC056527 | reverse complement strand
GCGAAGGGGCCCGGTTCCTGACGGAACCGGGCCCCTTCGCGTACGTACACGTCACACGCGGCGCAGCACCGCGAACTGGCCCGCCCGCGTCGCCACCTCGTACCGCGCCTCCGGGTGCAGCGACGCCGCCAGTTGGACGGGGTCCGTCACCGGCTGCGACCAGCCCGAGTCGAGGTCGAGGGCGAGATAGTCGGGGCTGACGCCCTTCGCCCCGCCCACCCAGTAGACGGTGCGGTCCGCGGTGAGGTGGGCCATCAGCGTCACATTGGTCTCCACGCTCGCCCCCTCCGGCACCGCGTCGACCGCTCGCCTCGCGTCCAGCGTCCGGGTGTCCGTGGCGTACGTCTCCGAGCGGAGCAGCTCCCGCAGCGGGAGGTCCAGGGCGATCACGATCGAGACGGCCGTGACGATGGGGACGGCGACCTTCCCGTACGCGACGAGCCAGCCGTGCGACGAGGTCCGGACGGTGCGGACGGCGTCGACGAGCGCGAGGAAGACGACCGGCATCAGGATGGCGTTGTAGTGCCAGATCATCCCCCAGTGGTTCGGGTCCTGGGAGAGGAAGCGCCAGCCGAGCGTCGGCAGCACGAGCAGCATCAGCGGAGAGCGCAGGGCGAGGAATCCGGTGATGCCGACGAGGAAGAAGAGCATCTCCCACTTCACGTCGGAGCCGAGCGACGAGAGCAGGGCGTGTGCGAAGGAGACGTCGGCCCCCTCGCTCGACTTCTCGATCTTGGCCCAGTAGTCGTACTGGCCGACCCGGCTCGCCGCGGGGATCAGGACCAGGACCGTCAGGGCGAAGAAGGCGGTGCCGAAGGCGGCCACGGCCGCACCGAGGCGCTTCTGCCCCCGTACGAAGAGGACGGCGCCGACCATGGCGACGGTGAGCCCCATGTCCTCCTTGACGAGGACGAGGGGGACGGACCAGGCGACGGCGGCGGTCCAGCGCCCCAGGAGCAGAGCCCGGCAGGTCAGCGCGAGCAGCGGGACGGCGAAGGCGATCTCGTGGAAGTCGGACTTGACCGCTTCCTGGAGGCCCCACGACAGGCCGTAGGCCACGGTGAGGCCGAGGCCGGCCGCGCGGCTGCCGAGCACCTGCTGGGCGGTGCGGCCGACGACGACGGCGGAGGCGGCGAAGAGCGCGGCCTGCGCGAAGAGGAGGGCGAGCGGGGAGGACCAGATCCAGTACAGGGGCGCGAGAAGTGCGGTGACCGGACTGAAGTGGTCCCCGAGTATGAGGAAGCCGGGGCCCTTGATGTCGACGACGGGCGCCCGGAACTCGGCGTAGGCCCTGACGGACTGGTTGAAGATCCCCAGGTCCCAGGAGGGCGTACGGAACTGCTCGTACTGCACCCAGGAGTAGAGGAAGTACAGCGCGCAGAGCACGCCCGCCACGAGGACGTACGGCCGCAGAGGCACCACGGAGGGAGCGTCCTCGGGCGGCCCGGCGCCGGTCTCCGGGGCGGAGGTCTCCGCCGCCGCCCCGTTCTGTACATCCAACACCGCGCCCCCACCTAGCAGCCGCCGACAAAAGAGCAACCCATTAGACCAGAGAGGACGCGACCGGCGGAATCACCGGTCAAACCCGCACGGATGGGGAAACCCGGAAAGAGGATCAAGGGAGTGTGATGCGGGTCACATTGACTGGAGTTGGAATTCGCCACTCCACTCCCACGCACCCCCCGCCTGTCCGCGATTCCCACTGGCTGCACGCGAAGAGGTTGTACGCACGCACGCATTCATCACGAGCGGAATCGTTCCATCACGCTGCGATATTTCGGCCACGTTTCATTGACGCTGGCCCGAACTCGTCCCGCGGAGCAAAAAGTTCCGTCCGAGGCGCTCAATCGCTGTGCTAGCTTCCTCGACCGGCAAGACCCGTTTTTCCCACTCACTGGCACGTGAAAGGAAGAGCACATGGTCAAGCGCAGAGTCATGGCCGCCGTTCTCGGCACCGCCGCCGCGGCCGGTATGACGATGGTCGCCTCGGCTCCCGCCCAGGCTGTCGACCGGAACTGCTACGACGGCAACTTCTGTGTCTATCAGGCGAGCAGCTTCAGCCAGTCGTACCCCATGTACCGCTTCAACATCGCGGACTCCAACTGGGGCTCCGGCCAGCCGGAGATCTACGACAAGGACAGCTCCTGGCGGAACCGGTGGAGCGTGACGGTGAAGGTGTACGCCCTCAGCGACTACCGCACGGTGAACACCTGCTTCAACCCGGGCTACGAGCTCCACCAGGGCGGCGCCACGCAGAACGACAACGGCCGTTCGCACAAGTACGACGGCACCAGCTGGTGCTGACGCTCCACTGAGGGCCGTCCGGCCGTCCGAGGCCCGGCACTCCGGTGAGAAGCCGGATGCCTCCCCCTCATCGCAGGAGGGGGAGTCCGGCCCCAGCCTATCCCCGAGAGGACCCAGATGCTCCCCCGTCACCGGATCGGCGCCTGCCTGGTCGCCGCCGCCCTGACCGCCGTCGTCGGCTGCAGCTCCGGCACCGACAGCGGCCGCGACGAGGCCGGCGACACCTCCGGCGGCCCGGCCGCCGCACCCGACTCGGCGAGCGCCGCCAAGGCCACGTCCGCTTTCGATTCGGCCAAGGAACTCGCCCGCCAGGTCGGCGCGATGGAGCTTCGGATCACCAAGAAGTGCATGGTCGCGCAGGGGTTCACCGTCCATCCGCCGGACCCGGTCGCCGCGCCGGACGCGGACGGGGACAAGGCCCCCGAGGGGCGCGTCTCGCCCACCGCGGAGGAGGCGGCCCGGAGCGGCTACGGCGCCGCGCCGGACGCCGGCGGCGAGCAGCCCGAGAACTCCACGCAGGAGCAGCCCGGCCCCTGGCGGGACCTGCCCGACTCGGAGAAGCAGCGGTACACCCTGGCCAAGAACGGGGCCCCCGACCAGGTCGTCAGTTACGAGACCGGAGAAGGCAAGTTCGCCTCTCCGAGCGGCGGTTGCATCGGGGAGACCCGCAAGAAGCTCTACGGCGACATGCCGAAGTATCTCCGCCTCATGTGGCTGACCGACAACGGAATGCGTCATGAGGCCGGCCGCCGGGCCGAACAGTCGGACACATTCCTGAAAGCCGTCGGAATCTGGTCCTCCTGCATGGAGAAAGCGGGATACGGCGGACTGAAATCGCCGGCGGACGCGGTGAAGAAGGCCAAGGACTACTACGGCGGCAAAGACGCCGGAAAGAATCTTGACGCGGCGGCGGTGGAATCCGGCCGAAAGAATGAGATCGCCCAGGCGAAGGCCGACGCGAGCTGCGCCGACACCTCGAAGTACGACACGGTGTGGCGCTCCGCGAATCAGAAGGCCCTGAGCGCGCTTTACGTCAAGAACGAGGCCGACCTCGTCGCCTATCAGGAAATCCTGACCGAGGCGCAGAAGAAGGCCCAGAAGATGCTGGAGTCCTGAGGTGGGGATCAGCGGTGGCGGTCCCACCCCGGACGACGGGTCCGTCGGGGAGGAAGGGACCTCCGGCCCGAGGCGCCGCTGGGGCCGGGCCGCGGCCGCGGCCGGAGTCGTCGTCGCGCTGGCGGCGAGCGGCAGCGCCTGGCTCGCCGCCTCGCAGGCCCGTACGCCCGAGCAGCGCGCCGCCTCGGCCGCCGCCCCGCCGCGCTCCAGCGTCACCGTGCCCGCGGAGGCGGGCCCCCTGGTCGACCGAAGGACCTGGGACGGCACTCTGACGCGCAGCAGCAACCTGGTCGTGCGCGGCCCCGAGTCCGGCGAGGGCGCCGCCCGGCAGGTCGTGACCCGGCTCGCCCTGAAACCCGGCGGGAAGCTGGCCAACGGGTCGCTCGGGGCGGAGATCTCCGGCCGCCCGCTGTTCCTCCTCGAAGGGGCGTTCCCGGCCTACCGTGATCTGAGCGAGGGAATGCAGGGCCCGGACGTACGCCAACTCCAGCAGGCGTTGGGGCGGTTGTACGGGACTCCCGTCACCGGCACGTTCGACGACCGTACGGCCCGGGACCTGAAGCGGCTCTACCGAAGCGCGGGGTACCGGCCGCTGCTCGGGGCCGAGGACGGATCCCCCGCCGGCGCGGGCGGCACGGACGGCAAGACGGGCGGGAGCGGGACCGACGGCAGGACCGGTGGGAGTCACGCTGGTGCGACCGCCGGCGCACAGGCGTCCACCGGCTCCTCCGCCGACGGCACCGGGACACCGCCGCCCGCCACCAGGACCGTCGTCACCCTCCCCATGGCCGAGGTCGTGTTCATGGGCTCGCTCCCGGCGACCGTCGGCGAGGTCTCCGGCCGGGTCGGCGCCAACGCCTCCGAGCCCCTCTTCACCGTGACCGGTGGCCGCTGGCAGATCAAGGTCCCGGTGTCGGACACGGCGCTGCCCGACTTCACGTCCCTGCCCCAGGGCACGCGCGCGAAGGTCACCGGCGACCGGCTCGGCGGGGCCACGCTCCAGGGCTCGTACGAGAGGGTGTCGACCGGAAGCCCGCGGCACGCGTTCTTCGACGTCACAGGCAAGGTGCCGGACACGGCGCTCGGCAGCCCGGTCAAGGTCGAGGCGGTCCGCCGCAGCAGCTCGTCCGAAGCCCTGATCGTCCCCGTCTCCGCGCTCTGGACCGACCCGGCCGGGCTCGTCTCCGTCACCGTCGTCCAGGGCGACCGGCGTCGGCACGTACCGGTGGACGTGGGCCTGACGGTCGGCGGCCGGGCGGCGGTGACCGGAGCCGACCCCGCGCTCGCCAAGGGCGCGCAGCTCCTCGTCGGGTACGCGTACCGGGAGGCCGGCCTTGGCTGACGGAGCCGTACCCGGGCAGCGGGTGGTGATCTCGATGCACGGGGTCTCCAAGACCTACCCGGCCGCCGCGCCGGTGACCGCCCTCAGGGACGCCACGCTGGAGATCCGCACCGGCGAGATGGTCGCCATCACCGGCCCCTCCGGCTCCGGCAAGTCCACCCTCCTCAACATCCTGGGACTCCTCGACACCGCCACGGGCGGCACGTACGCCATGGACGGTGTAGACGTCCGCACGCTCGGCGAGCGGGAGCGGACCCGGCTGCGGGCGACCCGGCTCGGGTTCGTCTTCCAGTCGTTCCATCTGGTGCCGTACCTGACCTGCCTGCGCAATGTGCAGCTGCCGCTGGTGCACACGCGCCACCCGCGCGCCGACCGGCGGGAGCGCGCCGAGCGGGCGCTTCGGTCGGTCGGGCTCGGCCACCGGATCTCGGCGCGCCCCACGACGCTCTCCGGCGGCGAACGGCAGCGGGTCGCCCTGGCCAGGGCCGTGGTGCACCAACCGTCGGTGCTGCTCTGCGACGAGCCGACCGGGAATCTGGACTCGGCCAATACCGACCAGGTGATGACCTTGCTGCGGGGACTCGTCACCCCCGAGCGCACGGTGGTCGTCGTGACGCACGAGCGGGATGTGGCGGAGCGGGCCGACCGCGAACTCAGGGTCGTGGACGGACATGTGGTCTGAGCGGCCCGGAAAGCGGGACGGCCGGCGGGAGCGGCCCGGAAAGCGGGGACGGGAGCGGGCCGGGACGGCGTTCGCGGACATCGTCGTCCAGGCGGTCCATGCCGTCCTCGGGCGCCGGCTGCGCTCCGTCCTGACCGTCCTCGGCATCGCGCTCGGCATCGCCGCCGCGCTGGCGACCACCGGCATCACGGCGAGCGCCGCGGACGCGGTGTCCGGCCGCTTCGACGCCCTGAGGGCGACCGCCGTGACCGTCCGCTTCCACAACGAGGCCGCGCGGCCCACGACCGCGGCGGCGGTACGGGCGCGGAAGCTGAACGGCGTGCGGTCGGCCGGGCTGCTCTGCACCGCCGACGAGCGTCCGACGATCTCGGCGCTCGACCCCGGCTACGACTGGGCGACGCCGCAGGAACTGCGCGTCCTGGCCGCCGACGAGGGCGCCCTCGCGGCCCTCGGGGTGACCGCCCGCTCCGGGCGGCTGCCGGACGCGGGGCACATGGCGCGCGGCGACGCGGTGGCGCTCGTGGACACGGTGGCCGCCAAGGCGCTCGGCCTGGACGCGCTGCTCGAACAGACGCCGGAGGCGGCGCCCTCGGTCCATCTCGCCGGCCGGCCCTTCACGGTGATCGGCACCTTCCGGGCCCCGGCCGGGGAGGCCCGGCTGACCGGCAGCGTGATCGTCCCGTACGCCTCCTGCGCGACGGACGGCGGAGTCCTGAACCGCCCCCGGCAGGCCGCCGGGAGCGACCACTTGGTCTTCGGTGCCACCGAGGCGGTCCTGCGGACCGAACTGGGCGCCGCCCAGCAGGTCGGCGTCGAGGCCCCACTGGCGCTCCACCCGGAGGGACCCGACCGGCTCGCGGCCATCGTCCCCGCGGATCTCGGGACCTTCCGCGGCGGAGTGGAGAGCGAGACCCGGGCCCTGTTCCTCGGCCTGGCCGGGGTGTCCCTGCTGATCGGCGCGCTCGGCGTCAGCAACACCACGTACGTCTCCGTGGTCGAGCGACGCTCCGAGATCGGACTGCGCCGGGCGGTCGGCGCGGGCCGGGCGGCGGTGTCCGCCCAGTTCCTCGTGGAGTGCGGGCTCCTGGGCCTGGTGGGCGGAGTGCTGGGGACGGCCGTCGGAGTGGACGTGACGGCCGGTACGGCGCTGGCGAAGGGCTGGCTGGTGGTCCTCGACCCCCGGCTCACCGCCGCCGGACCGCTGCTCGGCCTCGCGGTGGGCATGGTGGCGGGGGTGTACCCGGCACTGGCGGCATCCCGTATCGCGCCCGCGGAGACGCTGCGCGGCTGAACGAGACGTCCACGGAGGCACGTTCTGCGTTCGTTTATCGCCGGTTCCTACCCTGGCCGCGCAGAACCTCGGGGAAAGGAAGCGCCATGTACAGCATCATCGTGGTGCCCGCACACACCACGTCCCCGGCAGGCCAGGTCAGGCTGGCCCCCGGGGAGAGGCTCCACTTCGGCCGCACCCCCTGCGCGGCCGACAGGCGCCGCCACCTGGACATCCCGCACCCCGGGGTGTCCCGTACGGCGGGCGAGATCGGCGCGACCGGCAGCTACTGGACGCTCAGCAACTTCAGCTCCGGCTCGACCTATGTCGTCGAGAACCCCGAGGGCGCGGGCGAGCACATCAAGGTCGCGCCGGGGCGGGTGGACGCGCCCGTACCGTTCGAGTTCTCCCGGATCGTGCTGCCCGCGGGCGGGGATCTGCTCGACTTCGGCGTGTGGGCACCGCGCCACGACTACGTGGAGCGCGCGCCCGTCGGCGAGGACGGCGAGCCGACCGCGCTCGCCTTTCCCCTCGACCGCTCGAAACGGTACTTCCTGGTGCTCGCCGCGCTCTGCGAGTTACGCCTGCGGGACGCACCCCATGCGCCGCTGCCGACGGTCGACCAGATCGCGGACCGGCTGCGTCCGGTGTGGCCCGCCGTGAACCGTGCCGCCGTGCAGTGGAACATCGACTACCTGGCGGTGAAGCTGCGGCTCAAGCCGGGACCGGAGACGGCCGACGCGGGCCCGCGGCTCAACGGCAAGAAGGAGTCCCTCGTCTCGCTCGCCCTCCGCTTCGACCTCGTGCGCGAGGACGACCTCGCGGCCCTGACGACGCCCACGACGCACCCGCCCGCCACGCGGCTCACGACCCCGGTGCCCGCCCGGTGAGCGGCTCGCCGCTGACCGTGCCGAAGGGCTATCGGGTCGGTGTCTGGACGGTCGAACGACCGCTCGGATCAGGAGCGTTCGCCGGCGTGTACGCGGCCCGCCGCGCCGCGGCCGGTCCCGCCGAACTGCCCGCCCGCGCGGCGCTCAAGTTCCTGCCGACCGGCACCCGGACCCCGCGCCAGCTGCGTCATCTGCGCGAGCTGGCCGAGCGTGAGGTGGAGCTGTTGCGACGGCTGCGCTCACCGCGGCTGATCCGGCTGTACGAGACGCTGACGGTCGACGACCCGGCGCACCCGGAACTGGACGGCGCCACCGTTCTCGTACTGGAAGAGGCCGAACGCCCGCTGCAGTCACTGCTGTCGGGCGCCACGCCGCCCGCGGCGGGCCCCGCGCTGCTCGTCCAGGTCTGCGAGGGGCTGCGGCAGCTCCACTCCGCGGGCTGGGTGCACGGCGACCTCAAGCCGGGCAACGTGCTGCTGATGAAGGACGGGAGCGTACGGCTCGGCGACTTCTCCACCGCGAGTGAGCTGGAGGGCACCCACGCCTACGCGCCCGGATTCGCCACGCCCGACTACACGTCGCCCGAGTTGCTCTGGTCGGAGGTGGGCGAGCGCGGTGTGCGGATCCGCCCGACGTCCGACATCTGGGCCTTCGGCGTCCTCGCGCATCTCGTCCTCACCGGCTCCTCCCCGCTCCCCGGCGGCACGCCGAACGCCCGCCGGGACGCGGCCGTGCGCTACGCCCGAGGCGAGGAGGAGCTGCGCCTCTCCCCCGAACTCCCCGAGTCGTGGCGGGAGATCGTCACCGACTGTCTCAGCCGTACGCACGCGGAACGGGCCGCCCATGACGCGGCCTCGCTGCTCCGTCGGGTGGAGGCCGCGGCGGCGGGCCGGATGCCACGTCGGCGCCGTCGGGGCGGACGGCTCGTGCCGCTGCTCGCGGCGGGGGTGGCCGCGGTCACCGCGGCGGCCCTCGGTCTGCACACCCTGCTGGACCGGCCGGGCGGAGAGAAGGAGGCCGTGGGCTTCGAGCGGTGCGCCTCGGGCTACGTCTGCTTCTTCTCGGAGGCGGACGGCAAGGGCGAGATGTGCGACTGGGAGAACGACGACCCCGAGTGGTTCGACGGCGACGCGAGCTGCGGCTGGGCGCGGAAGTCGAGTCCTCGATCGGTGTTCAACAACGGCGCGGACGACCCGAAGGGCTTCGACCACGTCGCCTACTTCGCCGAGTCCGGTCTGAAGGACCGACTGGGCTGTGTGCTCCAGGGCGAGCGGCGGGAACTGCCCGTCGACTCCACACCGATCGCCTCGCACATCTGGGCCACGACCTGCTGAGCGCGCGGCGACCCTCGGACATCCGAGTACGCGCCCGGCGCTCCCTCCCGCGACGGTGGAACCACGACACACGAAGGGGGATCACACTCGTGTCCTGCTCGAAGCCCCGCGCCGCGCTGGTGGCGCTCCTGACCGGGTTCGCCCTGCTGCTGGGCGTCGGCGCCCTCACCACGACGGCTCGGGCCGCCGCCCCGCCCGCCGGCAAGCCGAACTTCCAACTGCCGTTCGCCTGCGGCACGAAGTGGCAGCTCAACACCTGGGGCCACAACCCCGCGCTCGACATCGTGACCGACGGAAACACCGGCTCCGACGGCAGAGCGGTCTACGCCTCCGCCGCCGGTACGGTCTCGGCGACGTACCGGGACGACGGCTCCGGCAACACGATCCAGATCAACCACGGCAACGGCTGGTTCACGGCCTACTACCACCTCCAGGAGGCCCCGGACACCTTCGTGCGGGTGGGCGACAAGGTCACCGGCGCCCGCCAGATCGGACGGGTCGGCAAGTCCGGCGCGGCGGGCGGTTGGGCCCATCTCCACTACGAGCAGCGCTACCTGGCGTCGGGCACCTTCACGGACGAGCGCCACCGCAAGCCGGTCCACTTCGACGGTGTCGAGTACAGCGGAGAGAACCGTCAGTGGACGGGCGTCGGCAGCAAGAACTGCGCCACCCCGCAGCAGCCGTGGTCCTGCCCGTCCGGCCACGTCTGCTTCTACTCGGGCCCCGACGGCACGGGCACGGTCTGCACGACGGAGGTCGACACCCCGTCGAGCGCGTGCGGGCTGCGCAGGTCGTACTTCAACAACGGGACCGAGCAGCCCGGTTACGACCATGTGTACGTGGGCTTCAAGGAGGGCGGCACCCGCTGTCTCCACCGCGGCTGGGCCGAGGGCCACGGCAACTTCCCCGCGGGCGGACTGACGATCGCCTCCGTCAGGTGGGGAGGCGAGTGCCCGTAGCGGCACACAGTGGCTCGGGCGGGCTGCGTCACCGGACGGTGGCGCAGCC
>NZ_JBHTTQ010000167.1:0-9989 GCF_042794475.1 Streptomyces sp. NPDC056527 | reverse complement strand
GCATCGACGTGCCGGAGTCTCGCGGCACTCCCCTACGCCTCCTCGCTCGTGAAACGGTCGAGCAGGGTGTCCAGGCCGGCGATGAGGCCCGCGTTGCCGCCCCGCTCGGCGAGTACGGGCGTGATCTCGCGCAGGTTGGGCAGTTCCTGAGCGGGCATGCGGTGCAGGCCGAGGCGGAACGAGGGATCGGGTTCCGCGGGGTTGTCCACCATGGCCCCCAGCTCCACCGACACGTATCCGAGGATCCAGGCCGTCACAGCCCGGAAAGCGGCCGCGGTCTGGACCGGCCCGAGCCCGGCCGTCCTGAGCAGGACGAGCATGCGCTCGTGACTCCTGAGGACCGCCAGCGGCCGTTGCGCCAGGGGAACCGCAAGCATCCGCGTGGCGAGCAGGGGCACCACATGGGGGTGCCCGAGGCATGCCTGGTACGTGTGCAGTGCCATCTGGTGCAGTCCGGCTCTCCAGTCGGCGTCCGGGGCGCCCTGCGTGTGGTCGAGATTCTGTTCCAACTCCAGGTAGAGGGCCTCGACCAGCCCGTCCAGAAGCGCGTCCTTGCCGTTGGCGTAGCGGTACAGGGCCATGGCCTCGACGCCGAGCTCGGCGCCGAGGCGGCGCATGCTCAGTGCGGACAGGCCCTCCCTGTCGACGAGTTCCAAGGCCGCCGCCAGCACGACCTCACGGCTGAGCCTGCCGCGGTGCCCGTGGTCGCCCGCCCGACGGGCGGGGCCGGCCTGCGAGTCCTGTGCCATGGGCGTTCCTCCTCACCACCCGACTCTATGGCGCGCGGCCGAGATGGGGAGGGGCCGCGCGGGTGACCTCGACTCGCGTCTTGACTCCGACCGAGAGAGGGCACACTATGTACGTATACGGCGTAAATAGACGAAATCATCTTATCCTGGATACTTCCGTTGGGTATCGCCCGATCGGGAGGTCATGTGCGCCTTGCGTGCTCGGGGCTTCGTGTTCGCGCGTGTGCGCTGAAAAGCGTCTCAGGGCCCGCTACGGGTGTTCCCACGGAGTGACCTGCGATGAGCAGTCCGTCGGTTGCCAAGCTCGCATGGATCGAGGCGTCGGAAGTCTGCCGACGCTCGATGCGCCGACTCCGCCACCGCCCGCGCACGAGGCGTATGTCGCCTCGTCTGCGCAAGGTCGTCCTGGTCCTCCTGGCTGTCGTGGTGGCCGTCGTCGTAGCCGTGGCCACGCCCGCGATCCGCAAGGAACTGAAGCAGTCCTTCTCACCGGTGCCGGCCCGGTACACCGAGCTGTACTTCACCAGGGCCCCGGTCGTCGAGGGGGACTCGGTACTCGTCCCGATCACCGTGGACGACCGCGGGCCCGGTGTGAGAACGCACGAGCTGCGGGTCTCCGTGGAGGCGTCCGACGGCCGCACCACGGCATCGACCACGACCGCCCTGACACCGCGCCCCGACACTCCCGCGTCGGCCGTCTCGAAGCTGCCGCTGCGTACGGGGTCCGTCGTCGTCCGAGTCGCGCTGCTGGACAGCAGCCAGAGTCTGCACTTCCGGCTGCCCGCCCAAGCCGTTCCGGCACCGGGGAGTACCCCATGACCGAAGGAGCACGCGTGCACTCCCGTGTCGTGGTGACGACGAGTTGGGACGACGGGCACCGGCTCGACGACCGCCTCGCCGGACTGCTCGACCGGTACGGCATGGCCGGCACGTTCTACATCGCGCCGCACAACGTCGAGATCGCCGCCCGCGACCGGCTGTCCCCGGCGGGAGTGCGCGAGCTGGCCGAGCGGTTCGAGATCGGCGGGCACACGCTGACGCACCAGCGGCTTCCGCGGCTCACGGACAGCGCGGCCGCCGACGAGATACGCGCCGGCAAAGAGGAACTCGAGGGCACGGTGGGCACAGCCGTCACGAGCTTCTGCTATCCGCGCGGCGAGTACACCGCGGCCCACATCGACTCCGCCCGTGCCGTCGGCTTCAGGCGCGCGCGCACCGTGCGACGCAACTCGCTCGCCGCCGGTCCGCCTCTGGAGCTGCCCACCACCGTCCACGCCTGCGCACACCGCGTGGACGCGCCGGTCGCCCTCCGCCTGGCTCGGCTGCGGCCGCGGACGGCCGCCAAGCTGTTCCTCCAGTGGGACGAGCTCGCCCTCGGGTGGTTCGACCTCTGCCTCGAGCGAGGTGGCGTGTTCCATCTCTGGGGCCACAGCTGGGAGATCGACGCGCACCGCGACTGGCACCGTCTGGAGCGGGTGCTCACCCACATCTCGGGACACCCCGGGATCAGCTATCTCTCCAACCGCAACCTCCCCGACTTGGCGCAGCCATGACCGCGAACCCGCCCGGAGGAGCCCTCGCGACCGCTGTCGCGCCGGTGGAGCGTGCGGTGGGCCGCGGCGGACGGCGCATCGCCGCCCGCCGGGGCATCCTGGCGGCGACCGTTCTGGCCGTTCTCGTGGAACTCCTGCCCGGTGTCGCCATCCCCTTGCCGACCGTGGCCGGTGCTCTCATGCCCTTGCCGACCCTGGCCGGTGTATGGCTCCTCCTCGGCGCGCCGACTGCGGTGTGGTACGGGCCCGCCTCCCGCATCGTGTCGACTCGTGACGGGCGCGTGCTGCTGGCCGTCGGCCTGAGCGTCCTGTCCTCCATCGTCGTGGCCCTGGCGGTCAACTCGGTGCTTCCGCTCGTCGGAGTGGACGGACCCCTCACGCGCCCGGCGCTCGCCGTCGGCTCGGCCCTGGCAGTCACGGCCGTCGCCGCCGTCGTGGACCCTCCGGCCAAGGACCCGAACGCTCCCGCGTGGTGGATGCGGGCCCGTGCCAACGGCCTGCCGTCCGGTCTCGCCGCCGTGACGGTCCTGGGAACGCTCGCGCTCACGCTGTCCGTCGCGGGGCCGATTCGGCTCAACAACCGGTTGGGCTCGTCGGTGAGCGTCGCCGCGTTGGTCACCATCGCGGCACTCCTGGCACTCCTGATGATCAGGTACCGACGCTACTCCTCGTCCGTCGTGGGAGTCGGCCTGTTCTTCGCCGCCGCCGGACTGCTGTTCCTCAGCTCGCTGCGCGGCTGGTACATCACCGGCCACGACATACAGCGCGAGTACGAGGTCTTCGAGCTGACGTCGGACCGGAGCCACTGGGACATGTCGGCGTTCGGCGACCCCTACAACGCCTGCCTGAGCATCAACCTGCTGCCGACGGCCTGGACCCGGCTGACCGACATCCCTGGCCCCTACGTCTTCAAGGTCGTTCTGCCCCTCCTCTTCGCACTCGCGCCCGTGCTCGTCCACCGCTCGGTGCGCAACGTGGCGCCCCCGTTCGTGGCGGTGCTGTCGGCCGTCCTGTTCATGGTGTTTCCGACGTTCTTCACGGACATGATGTTCCTTGCCCGTCAGGAGGTCGCGTTCGTCTTCCTCGGATGCGCGATGGTGGTACTCACCGACAAAGGCCGGGCGCTGCGCAGCCGTCGGATCACCTTCGTGGTGCTGGCCATAGGCGTCGTCCTGGCGCACTACTCCACGGCGTACGTCTTCCTCGCGGCCCTCGCGCTGGCACTCGGAGCGGACCTCTGCTGGCGGCTGCTCTCCCGCACCCGGCGTGGGCGGCCCGAGGCCGGCGGGCAGCCGGCCTTCGTGACCTGGTGGATCGTCGTCTCCGCCGCGGCCGCGGCGCTCGTGTGGACCGGCCCGCTGACCCACACGGGCGGCCAGCTCAAGTCCACACTCGTCACCACCGTGCAGGAGGTCACGGGAGGCAGGCAGCCGATGGCCTGGTCGTCCGATGTGACGTACAGCCTGTTCGGCGGGGCGCGGAACACCCCCGAAGAGCGGCTGCGCGACTTCCAGACCGTCACGCTGGAGGGCACGGCCGCCGAGCGGGCCGCCGGGGTGTACGTGCCGTGGTCGGCCGCCTCCGCCGAAGCGGTCAAGCCCGTACCGGAGCCCCAGCTCCCCCTCACCTCGCTCGGGCAGGCGGCCGAGGACCGGGGAATCGACGTGTCGGCGGTGGGCGACTTCCTGCGGCAGGCAGCCGCACGGCTGTGGCAGGTGTTCCTGCTGCTCGGCATCGTCACCGCCCTCTGGGGGCGGCGCAGGGAGTTCCGCCCCACCCGTGACCAGGTGACACTGACCGCCGGCATGGTCGGGGTCATCGGGATGCTCACGGTTCTGCCGCAGCTCTCCGTCGAGTACGGCGTACTACGCGCCTTCCAGCAGGGCCTCTTCGTCTTCGCGCCCTTCATCGCGGCCGGCGTGCTGTGGGTGTGCCGATGGGTGGGACGGCGGTGGGCCGAAGCGCTCGCCTGCTCCGTGGTCCTGCTGCTCTTCTTCGACCTGACCGGCGTGCTGCCCCGGCTCTTCGGCGGGAATCCGCCGCAGCTGCACCTCGACAACGCGGGCACGTACTACGACATCTACTACCCCCATGCCGAGGAGCGCGCGGCACTGGCCTGGCTGACCGCCCGCACCCCGCCCGCCGGACTCGGGGACATCCAGTCGGAGAACCTGAGCAACCGCTTCAACCTGAGCAAGGGGGGCACGGTCGTCCCGATCACGGCGAGGAACGACATATACCCCCTCCTCGTCCGCAACGACGCCACCGTGCTCCTGGGGACGACGACGACCCGCAGCGGCGAAGCGACGATGTTCTACCGCGGTGACCTGGTGACCTACAAGTACCCCACCGACCTCCTGGAGGAGACGAAGAACAAGATCTACAGCAGCGACGGAGCGGAGATCTACCGATGAAGGCACCGGCGCAGCGGTACTCGGGCCCTCCCGCCCGCCCCTCAGGCGGCAAGGGCACACGGCGTCAGGACCAGCTGACCCGCAGCTCGTTCTTCCTCATGGGCTCGTCGCTGGCGATGGCCGTGCTCGGCTTCGTCTTCTGGATCATCGTCGCGCGTCTCTACCCGCCCGAGCAGGTGGGTCTGGCCACCACCCTGATCTCGGCGACCGAACTGATCGCCTTCTTCAGCCTCTTCGGGCTCAACAGCACGCTCATCCGCTTCCTCGCCCCCGCGGGAACCCGGAACGCGCAGATCACCAAGTCGGTACTTCTCGTGGGGGGCGCCGCCTGCATCCTGGCGTCGGCCTATCTCTTCGGTCTGCGGTGGTACGGCAAGGACTTGCTGTTCGTACGAGCCGACCTGTTGCTCTCGGCCGCCTTCGTGGCGTTCTGCGTCTTCGCCGCCCTCAACCAGCTGACCGACGCCGTGTTCATCGGCGCCCGCAAACCCCAGTACAACCTGCTCGTCGACGGCGGCGTCCAGGGACTGACGAAGATCATTCTGCCCCTGTTCCTGGTGGGCGTCGGATCGTACGGAATCGTCACCGCATCCGGCGGCGCCTGCGCCGCGGCGGTGCTCGCGTCCTTCTTCTTCCTGTGGCGCAGAGTCGGCTTCCGCATCGACTTCCGGCTGCGCCGCGCCCCCTTGCTCCCGCAGGCCGGGTTCTCGGCCGCGAGCTATGCCTTCAGCGCGCTGACCCTGGTGCCGATCCTGGTGACGCCGCTGATCGCGCTGCACTGGCTCGGCCCCGCCGCCGCGGGCTACTACTTCGTCGCCTTCCAGATCGCGAACCTGCTGAACACCCTGTCCGACAACGTAGGAGAAGCCCTGCTGGCAGAAGTCTCCTACGACGAGACGCGGTTCGCGGAGATGCTCAGGCGCTCGGCCGTCATCCTCGCCGCGGTGCAGGTCCCGGCCTCGGTCGTCCTCGTTGCCGCCGCCGGCCTGGTCCTGCGGCTGTTCGGCGGCTCCTACGTGGACCACGCCCGGGGCCCGCTGATCATTCTGACCCTCGGCGCCCTCGCCGTCGCCCTGCGGACGTGGGTCAGCTTCGGGCTCAAGCTGGCCGGCCGCCTCAGGCACCTCGTCGCGAGCGGTGTCGTCCTCACCGCGGTGACCGTCGGCCTCGCCGTCGCGTGGGCGCCGAAGGGCCTGGTGTGGATCGGCTTCGCGTGGCTCGTGGGCAACCTCGCCTCCGGCGTCTACGGCTGCCTGGCGCTGTTCACCCGCCGGCGAAACGCCAGGCGTCCGGCGTCCACGCCGGGGCCCTCCCCGACCGAGGGAGACCGCTGATGACCGTCTTCCAGGAACGGCCGGGCCCGCCCGTCCGCGCTCGCGAGTGGTCCGACGCGTCGGGTGCTGCCGCCACGAACAAGGAGGAACCGTCATGACACCGCGTACCGTCCTGCTCGCCTCCCCCTACTTCCCCCCTGTGCTCGGAGGACTGGAGCAGTACGTGTGGAATCTCGCGCGATCGCTGAGATCCCGGCACGGCCTGCGGGTCGTCATCGCCACGACCGCGCCCCGCGGAACGCGCAGTGGACGGTACGACGACCCGGAAGGCTTCCCGGTGTACCGCCTGCCGGCTCCGCTGCGGGTCTCCCACACACCGCTGGGTCCGTACTGGAGCGGCCGCCTGCGCGCCGTGATCGAGCAGGAGGGAGTCGAACTCGTCGACGCGCATGCTCCGGTGCCCCTGTTCGCCGACGCCGCCGCACGGGCCTGCGGCGACCTGCCGTTCGTGCTGACGTACCACACGGGCCGGATGCGCAAGGGCCGCCTCCTGCCCGATCTGGTCTGCGCGGCCTACGAGCGGACGATGCTGGCCAGGACGGCCCGGCGCGCCCAGGAGATCGTGTGCTCTTCCGACTACGTCCCTCGTGACCTGCCCAAACTCTTCGCAGGCCGGTACACGACCATCTCGCCGGGGGTGGCCCTGGAGAACTTCCCGGCGAGCCCGGTGCCCGACGCGCCGCGCATCGTGTTCGTCGGTTCGCTGGAACAGTCCGCCGCCTACAAGGGGCTCCCCGACCTGCTGCGAGCGGTCGGCCGGCTGGCCGGCGAGTTCCCCGATGTTCACCTCGACGTGGTCGGAGACGGCTCGGGGGCCTCCGACCACGTAGCCCTCGCACAGCGGCTGGGCGTGTCCCGGCACGTGACGTTCCGGGGACGGTTGGAAGGCGCGGACCTGGCCTCGGCCTACCGCGACGCCCGAGTCCTGGCGCTGCCGACCCACTTCGACAGCTTCCCCTGCGTGCTCGTCGAGGCAATGGCCTGCGGGCGCCCGGTCGTGACGACCCCTGTGGGCGGCATCCCCTCGCTCGTCGAGGACGGGGGCAACGGACTCCTCGTGCCCCCCGGGGACGGGCAGCGCCTCGCCGAGGCGCTGGGATCGGTGCTCGGCGATCACGCCCTGGCGCAGCGCCTCGGCAGCGCCGGCCGGGAGCACGTGGCCCGCGAGCTGACCTGGGACCGGCAGAGCGACCGTACCGTCGAGGTCTTCGACCGCGCTGCCGACCCCGGCCGCCGGGCGCGCACCGTCGCAGTCATCTCGCCCAACTTCCCCCCGCGGCGCGGCGGTGTCGAGCACTACGCGCACCGCGTGGCGCAGGCGGTCGCCGCCGATCCGGGGATGCGCGCCGCGGTCATCACCGCGAGCACCACCGGATGGCGCACCTCGGTCGGCGTCGAGGACGGCATGCCGGTCGTCCGGCTGGGCACATGGGTGCGCCATCTCAACACCCCGGTCAACCCGTTGTGGCCGTTCCAGCTGCGCCGCTGGCTGCGCCGGCTCCGCGTCGACGTCGTCCACGCCCACGCACCGGCTCCCGGCCTCGGCGATCTGGCGGTCGCCTGCTCCGGGCACAGACCGGCCGTCATGACCTACCACGCCGGGACGATGCTCCAAGGACACAAGGACGTCGATCTGCTGGTCCGCGCCTACGAACGGTACGCCCTGCCCCGGGTGTTCGCCCGCGCCGACGCACTCGTCGCCAGCTCCCCGGTGTCGCTGGCCTTCGACCGTCCCGGGGCTCTGGAGATCACGCCCGGGGTCGACGTGGAGCGGTTCACTCCAGGGCCGAAGGCATCCACACGGCCGCCCACGATCGTGTTCGTGGGACGACTGGACCGGGCCTCGCCCTGGAAAGGCGTCGACGTACTGCTGCGCGCGTTCGCACTCCTCGCACCCGACCTGCCCGAAGCCAGGCTGCGCCTGGTCGGCGGCGGAGACGCGGAAGCCGACCACGCGGCACTCGCCGAACAGCTGGGCATCACCGACCGCGTGGAGTTCAGCGGATCCGTTCCCGGAGACGTCCTGCTCGACGCGATGCGCAACTCCGCTCTGCTCGTACTCCCCTCGCTCACCGCCGCGGAGTCCTTCGGCATGGTCCTCGTCGAAGCAATGGCATGCGCCACCCCCGTCGTCGGATCCGACGCCGGAGGCATCCCCTACGTCATCGCCGACGGCACCACCGGCCTCATCGTCCCCCACGGCGACCCACAAGCACTCGCAACAGCCTGCGAACGCGTCCTACGCGACCCCGAACTGGCCGACCGCCTCGGCACCGCCGGCAGACAACGCGCCGTGGAACGCTACGCCTGGCCCGCACTCACCGACCGCTACCTGGACCTCTTCCGCTCCCTGCCCCCCACACCGACCGGTCGCGGCCTCCGGCGCTGATCCCGGGCAGACCCAGCATCAGGAGTCTTCTCATGAACCCGCGTTCAGTCCTGATCGTGGCGCCGCAGTTCCCGCCCGACGACCAAGGCCCGGTGGCGCGGCACGTGTGGCATCTCGCACGCCTCCTGAACTCCCGGCACGACTACCGGGTGGTGGTCGCCACAGCTTCGGAACGGGGAACGGTGCCGCGGCGCCACGAAGGGCACGACGGAATGCCGGTGTACCGTCTGGCCGCGCCCGGCACCCCGTCGGCTCTGCGCTGGGGCCACGATCTGCGCCGCATCATCGAAGCGGAGCATGTGGACCTCGTCGACGCCCACGCCTCCCCACCCGCACCCCTGCTCGCCGTCGCCGCGGCGCGTGCCTGCCGTGATGTGCCGCTCGTGCTGACCTGCCATGTCGGCCGACCGCCGCGAGGCCCACGGATGACGGTCTACCGGACGATCCTGGCCCCGGCCGCCTCCCGGGCGCGCGAGATCGTCTGTGTGTCGGAGTCCACCGCCCCCTTGCCCGGGGTCCTCGGGGCCCGCGCCACCGCGATCGGCCACCGGAGCCGCGAGGACGCGCTGGGGGAACGGCGCCGGGAGGAGCTGTGCGACCGTACCGTCGAGGTCTTCGACCGCGCTGCCGACCCCGGCCGCCGGGCGCGCACCGTCGCTGTCATCGCGCCTTACTACGCGCCTCACATCGGCGGTGTCGAGCACTACGCGCACCGCGTGGCGCAGGCGGTCGCCGCCGATCCGGGGATGCGCGCGGCGGTCATCACCGCGAGCACGACCGGATGGCGCACTTCGGTGGACGTCGAGGACGGCGTGCCCGTCATCCGGCTGGGCACGTGGACGAGCCGGTACGTCAACACCCCGGTCAACCCGTTGTGGCCGTTCCAGTTGCGCCGCTGGCTGCGCCGGCTCCGCGTCGACGTCGTCCACGCCCACGCACCGGTCCCCGGCCTCGGCGAACTGGCGGTCGCGGTGTCCGGCAAGAGGCCGGCCGTCATGACCTACCACGCAGGAACCATGGTCAAGGGCGACAGATTCCGCGACCGGCTCCTGGGCTACTACGAACGGAACGCCCTGCCTCGGGTGTTCGCCCGCACCCGCGCACTGGTCGCGGTGTCACCCGCCTCGCTGGCTTCCGGCCGTCCCGGGGCTCTGGAGATCACGCCCGGGGTCGACGTGGAGCGGTTCACTCCAGGGCCGAAGGCATCCACACGGCCGCCCACGATCGTGTTCGTGGGACGACTGGACCGGACCTCCCCCTGGAAAGGCGTCGACGTACTGCTGCGCGCGTTCGCACTCCTCGCACCCGACCTGCCCGAAGCCAGACTGCGCCTGGTCGGCGGCGGAGACGCGGAAGCCGACCACGCGGCACTCGCCGAACACCTCGGCATCACCGACCGCGTCGAGTTCACCGGACCGCTCACCGGTGCCCCTCTCGTCACGGAGATGCGGAACGCCGCTCTGCTCGTACTCCCCTCGCTCACCGCCGCGGAGTCCTTCGGCATGGTCCTCGTCGAAGCAATGGCATGCGCCACCCCCGTCGTCGGATCC
>NZ_JBHTTQ010000166.1:0-10182 GCF_042794475.1 Streptomyces sp. NPDC056527 | reverse complement strand
GTTGAAAGTCGAGTCTGGTCTTGGTGATGAGACCCTCGATGAGGCGGAGGCGGTTCTGCATCCGTTTCAAACCGTGTCTGCGTCAGCGCAATGAGCTGGTCGAGGCTGTGGGTGGTGAGATGGGTCAGTGACCTCTTCGAGTGCGATCGAACTCCATCGATAGGGTTGAGCTCGGGAGCGTACGGCGACAGCCGGTAGATAGTCAGCCGTAGACGGGCGGCAATTCTCGCCTCGTCCCGCTCTGTGGCCTTGCGGGTGGGGAGCTGAACGCTCCAGCCGATGCGGCGCGGCAGCAGGTCCATCCCGGCTAGCGTGTAGGTGACGCCGAACTGGCGACGCACGACGTCAGCGATCCGCGTCGGCATCCAGCACTAATCAGGCCAGCCGAATTCGGCAGGGTCGGCCTCCATCACCATCTTCAGCAGGCGGAGTTGTTGCGTGTCGAGCTGCGGCAGGCGCCGCCGGGACCCTTGGAGGCAAGCATGTCAGCCGCCCGCCGCCAGCGGTTCGCCGATGTCTGAGTCGCCCTGAACCGTCGGGCCGCCTCCTTGTCGCTAGGAGCTGTCCGGCGGATCATGCGCTAGCGGGCCGTGTTGCCGTACTCGGACGGTGCGGGCATCCGGAGTGCGGCGTAGATCACTCACGGCTTGTCTCCGTTCCAGGCCATTCCCGCCCTGGCTCTGCTTGGCTGGTGGCTCTGACGATCACAGGAGGTCGATACGTATGGCGCTCACACACTGGGGGTTCATCTACACGGCGGACGGCAGCGCGGCAGGTGGCGATGTCAGCGTCGTGGACACGGGTACGTGCCGCAGTGTGTTCGTCGGGGTGGAGAAGCCTGAGGAGGGCATCGAGGCCGCGCGCCGCCTGGTGGGCGAGGGCGTGCAGCTGATTGAACTGTGCGGGGGATTCGGGCCGGTATGGGCCGGGCGTGTGATCGAGGCGATCAACGGCGCAGTCCCCGTGGGCGCGGTTGGCTACGGACCCGAAGCGGTCGATCAGGTGCATGCGATTTTCTCGTGACGGGTGCCAGCTCCTTCACTCCGATAGAGACCGGAGCCAGAGCCGAATGGCTGCGACGGTGACGGTGCCGTGAAAGATGTAGGCCCTCTTGTCATATCTCGTCGCGACCGCCCGGGAATTCTTGAGCGCGTTGATGGTGCGTTCCACTTCGTTCCTGCGCTTGTAGATCGTCGTGTTGAAGCCGGTGGGCCGGCCGCCCCTGCTGCCGCGGCGCTGGCGGTTGGCCCGCTGGTTCTTCGGTTCGGGATGGTGTGCTTGATCTGGCGTCGGCGCAGGTAGCGGCGGTTCCGCCGGGATGAATACGCCTTGTCACCGCCGAGATGATCGGGCCGGGTCCGGGGGCGCCCACCGTCCGGGCGGGCGACACGGACACGCTCCATCACGGGAACGAGCTGCGGTGCGTCGCCCCACTGACCCGGCGTGATGAGGAAGGCGAGAGGCCGGCAACCCCCTTACCAAGCAGATGAATCTTGCAGGTCAGCCCGCCCCGGGTCCCAGCCCCTGATCGGGGCGGTGCTGCCGGGGCGTCCGTCTTTCCGGAACCCGGGGTGGCTTCTTGCGTGCTGCGGCGGCGTTCTGGTGAGCGCGGCAGGACGTTGAATCCATGCTCACCATCGACCAGTCGATGCAGCCCGTCGCGTCCGCGTCGGCCAGGACGGCCTTGAAGATCCTGTCCCACATGCCGTTCGCAGACCAGCGCCTGTGCCGCTCGTACACAGTCTTCCACTTGCCGAAACGCGCAGGCAGATCCCGCCACGGCACCCCGGTGCGCTGTCGGAAGAGGATCCCGTTGATCACCCTGCGATGACTCTCTCAACGCCCGCCCTGCTGCCCGCACTTCGGCAGATGCTGCTTCAGCCGCAACCATTCCTCATTCGTGAGATCTCCCCGCCCCATGAACATGCCAACGACTTGAACCCGGGACAGGTCACATGATCCGTCGGACAGCCCCTACAGCGTGTCTCTTTGATGGGTTGGTCGGTTGATCGGATATGTCTGTCCGGTTGGTAATCACTGATGCGATGTGGGTCCGGATCGAGCCGTTGATGCCGGCCGACCCGGTCCGTGGGCGACGGTGGGCCGACCACCGCCGGACGATGGAAGCGATCGCGTGGAAGTACCGCACCTGCTCGCCCTGGCGGGACCTGCCCGCCGAGTTCGGTCCTTTCCAGACCGCCCATAAACGTCTGATCAGGTGGGCCATGGACGGCACATGGGAACGGATCCTCGCGGCCGTTCTTGCAGCAGCAGACGCTGAAGACGACGTGGGCTGGACCGTGTCGGTGGACTCCACCGTCTGCCGGGCTCACCAGCATTCGGCCGGAGCCAGAAAAAGGGGGTGCCCGACCGGTCTGAACCCGACGATCACGCACTCGGACGCTCCCGTGGTGGTCTGAGCACGAAGGTCCACTTGGCGAGCGACAGCCAGGCACGGCCCCTGGCCCTCCACGTCACGGCAGGTCAGGCCGGTGACGCTCCGGCCTTCGAGGCGGTGATGGCCAGAATCCGGGTTCCGCGCACCGGGCTCGGAAGGCCGAGAACCCGGCCTGCCGTTGTCCTCGCGGATCGCGCCTACTCTTCCCGCGCGATCCGTGGGTATCTCCGCCGTCGTGGCATCCGGGCCGTCATTCCGCAACCTGCTGACCAGATCGGTCACCGCCTACGTCGTGGCCGCGCGGGAGGCCGCCCGCCCGGCTTCGACGCTGAGACGTACAAGGAGCGCAACGCCGTCGAACGATGCATCAACCGCCTCAAGCAGTGGCGCGGCCTGGCCATGCGAACCGACAAACTCGCTATCGCCTACCAGGCCGCACTCCACCTTGCCGCGATCCTCGTCTGGACCCGACGCTGACGACTCAGGCGCGCTCCCTGCGGCCTGGGGGGAATTCATTGCCGTCGCAGTCAGAGACCGTCGCGAACCAGGACGTGGCCCAGACGGTGAGACAGTCGGTCTCGTGGATCGTCTCGAACGGGTGGTCATTCCACGTCCCGTACGAGGTGACGTACACAGCCTCCCCGGGCTTCAGCCAGTAGTCCTGCCCGAACGGCTCGAGCCACAGCTGCAAATGCTCCTTGCCGTCGTTTTGCACCAGTAGCGGCACCGGGTTCCCCAGCTGCTGGATCGCCTCGAAGCTGAGGTCCCCGGCCTGGGGCATGTTCGTCTTCAGCGGATCGATGATCCGGTCGATTTTCGCCCGCTGAACCGAGTCCTGTCCGTCCACGTGATCATTGTGGCCCCGCCCCGCGGCCGAGAACAGCCCGGCCACCTGCATCAAGGCTCGATCAAGTCGCCCCACGCAGTGGACAGCCCCCAACTGGTCTACTCGTCAAGGAGACACGGCCTAGCCCCGGACTCGATCAGGTCAGGAGCTGCGAGCCGGATTTGCTCAAGCAGGGCCCGTTTCTCAGCCGTCAATCCGCCGCCGTCGGGATGCTTCATCCTCGCGGCCTGGCGCGGACCACGGCAGCCGTCACGGCCCGACGTAACCCACGCCATTCAAGATCTCTGGTACGGACGCCGGCGCCTCGGTGCTTCCCCGTGCTGCTGATGCAGGACTGGTGAAAGGGGGCCGCTCGGCAGGCGACGATCGTCGCGCACGCGTTCGACCCCGGTGGCCGCACCCGCGGCACCATCACCGGCGTCCCCAGCGCATCTGGTCCTGACCGCCCAGTTGCGTACGATCGCTCCCGCGGATGGCCTCCTCCTCGGGACCCGGCACCCACCCCCGATCCGCCAGACAGTCAGCCTGCTGCCGCATGTCCAGGACGACACGGAGGAGGGGTGGGCCTGCCGAGTGCCTCGCACACGACCTCGCCCCACGGATCCCGTTCGAGGAGGTCTGACCCCGCGCAAGCATCTCGCCAGGCGTAGCGCCCGCCCTTGCGGTATGGGCTCACGGTTCCTCGACCCCGGTGTCACCGGAGGGCAGGGCCGCCCTTCTTCTGCGGTACACCACGGCACCGCACGCCGCGAGGAGGAGGACGGCCACGGTGGCCACCCCGAGGGCCGTCCGCTCGGCGAAGAGCCTCCCGAGTACTTCGAGCATGCCGAGCCCCGCGGTCGCGTAGATCAGCGCCCAGGCCGCTCCGCCCAAGAACAGGGCGGGGAGATAACGAGGCAAGGGCATACGCATGCTGCCCGCGAGGAAGTTGGCGGCGGTCTGGAAACCGACGGTCAGGAAGGAGACGGCCACCACCGGCGCGCCCCACCGCTGGATCGCCCGCTCGGCGCGCTGGAACTTCGCCGAGGAGATCCGCCCGGCGAACCTACTGCGCCGGGCACCGGCGCCGGCCAGCCACCCGACGGCGAACGTTCCTCCGGCGCGGAGCAGCACGATGACGTACAAGGCTCCGGCCGTGAGCGCGACCTTATCCACGATGCCTCATCCCGAGCCCAGGGCAGGAACCAGGGACGCCCGTAGGTGTCCCGCCCCGGCGGGCGTAAACCCGGCCACCGTCTCTCACCTGCGCCCCACCTCTTCTATGGGTTGCCGCCTACGGCACCGGAACCCGAACGTGCACGCCCGCACGCTAGGCAAGGCAAGCCTAACCGAACGCACACACGGGTACAGGGGTAGGGGCTGCCGGAGGAGCGACAGGCGGGGGGTAGCGAATCTGGTTGGCTCACCAACGGCGTAGACCTCTGCCAGTGTGGCAGGAGCCCCGCTCTGGCTGATCGCCCCTTCGCCGCCTTCTGAGAGTGATGCCTGAGCGTCGAAGGTGTCCAGCCGGCGTGTTCGGTCTCGCTCGTCGTGAGTGGCGTAGTTGGCCGATCTGTCCGGCGACAGGGCTGCGCTTCTGATTGGGGCGAGGCTCCCGTGCTGCCTGTGGTTGTGCGGGCTGGGCCCGAGGTGGGGGCCGGGGCGGGGTGCTTCGGTGGTGTTGCGTCGGGACATGCCCGCTGCGGCGGGCCGCGCCCTACGGCGAGGGCTGCGGTCGTGTTCAGGGGGTGCCCGTGGGCTGGCAGTCCTGGGGTGGGTGGGCTGGTAGCTCCGGTGGGTGGTGTGTGTTGGGGGGTGGGGTGTTGTTTGCCCGGATATTGTGGGGGTTGTGATCGAGTCTGGACGGCCGCGGGTGCGTCGGCGCTACGGCCGGGGGAGGCTCGTGCGGCTGTCGCCGGTTGTTTTGACTGTGGTGATCGCGAGCCTGGCTTATGCCACTCCGCCGGAGATGGCTTTCAGTCGTCTTCTTCCTGCGGCGCCGGCTTTGGCTGCGTCGATGTGGCCGGTGCTGCCTACTGTTTTGTTGGGGACGGTGTGTCTGTGTCTGATGATCGGTCTGGGGTTTGTTTTTCCTGGTCTGGGGACGTGGTGGACGGCTGCGGGGATTGTTGCGGTCACGGTGGCTGCCGCGTATGGGAGTCATGTCCGGCTTCAGCGGGAGCGGACTTTGTTCCAGGTGCGGCTTGTCGCGGATGCGGCGCAGCAGGTGGTGTTGAGTCCTTTGCCGCGTCGTTTCGGGAATGTGGAGATCGAGTCGTTGTATCTTGCGGCGGCGGCGGAGGCTCGTATCGGGGGGGATTTCTATGAGGTGGTCGATACGCCGTTCGGGGTGCGGCTGCTCATCGGTGATGTGCGGGGCAAGGGTCTGCCGGCTGTGGGGGCGGCTGCGGCGATCGTGAATGCTTTCCGGGAGGCGGCCTACGGGGAGCGTGGCATGGTCGAGGTCGCGCGCAGGCTGGATGCCAGCAGTACCCGTTACAACGCCGCGTTTCCTCCCGAGGGGCCGATGGAGCGTTTCGCCACTGCTCTTCTTGCCGAGATTCCGCACGAGGGGGGACGTATCGACATCCTCAACTGCGGGCACCCTCCGCCGCTGCTCCTGAACCGCGACACGCTCCGTATTCTGGAGCCGGATACTCCTTCGCCGCTGCTCAGTCTGGCCGAGCTGATCGGTGATCACTACACCGTCGACACCTTCGACTTCGCCCCGGGTGACCTGCTGCTTCTGTATACCGACGGGATCGCCGAGACCCGGGCTCATGACGGGGAGTTCTTCCCGCTGGCGGCCTGGATGCGGCGGCAGCCTCCCACGCCGCCGCGGGAACTGCTCAACGCTCTTCACCGCGACCTGCTGCGTCACAGCAGGGGACGTCTCGACGACGACATCGCCGCCCTCGCCGTACGCCTGCGCCGCCCCTGAAGTACAAACCTCCAGGTGAACGGCCCTCCGGGTGCTTCACCGCTCACGGACGGGGGTGTGTGGTGATCGCGCCCCCGCGCGGCGGGCGGGGGAGGGCGGGGGAGGGTGGGCAGCCGCGCTGGTCCTGCGCCGCTCACGGTGGCGATCACGCTCCCGCACGGTGGGCGGGGGAAGGCGAGGGGCCACCCGGGTCCTGTGCCGCTCATTGACGGGGGTGTGTGGCGACCGTGCCCCCGTGCACGAAGGGCGTGACGTCACCGTCGTGGCCCGCCCGCCCCGAACTTCCTCGCCCGGCAGACTGGGCGGAATCCGGGACCCGGCCCCGTGCGTACCCGGGTTGTGGTCCGCTTTGCCACCGCGACCCGCAGGCGCGCCTGCCTGTCTGCATGTGCCTGCGTCGTACCGGGGCGGCAGGGCGCGTCGCCGATGCCGTAGGCGTGCCCGGACTCGGTGGCGACCCGGCTCCCGATCGCCGCAGCCTGGCTCACCCGCACGACGACCGCCACGCCGCCGGACGGCGGGCTCGCCTGCCCTCGACCTCCCGCGATACACGGCACCTCCGGTTACCGGTGCCGGGCTCTCCCACGACCGCCACGCCCGCCACGCCGGCACCGTCGGTGACCTGCGTCGACCCGCAGGGTCATCGGCCGGTTCGTCGACGTCACCGCGTCCGTGGAGGGATGGGGTGGAGTTCTGTGACGGCCGCGTCGTCACCCTGCACGAGCCGCCCCGGGCCCGGCCCGGCCGTGGTTCTCAAACCCGTCCCGCCCGCGCGGTGAGCGCCCGGCGGGATGTGCCAGGCCCTGGTCGGGGAATGCCGGCGCCGGGCAGCCACCCCTCCGAAGCGGAACGGCCGGGCCGGTGGGGGAATCCCGCCCGGTGCTCCGCAGCCCCCGTCCGGCATCCACCTCCGCCCAGAGGGATGCGCCAGGCCCTGGTCGGGGAACCGCCGGCATCCGGCAGCCACCCGTCCGAAGCCCGACGACCGGGACTGGTCGGGGAACGCAGCCGGCACTCCGCAGCCCCCCGTCCGGCAGCCACCCGTCCGAAGCCGTACGACCGGGCCCCGGTCGTGGAACGCCGCCGGCGCCCCGCAGCCACCCCCGCCCCGTGGGATGCGCCAGCCCTGGTCGGAGAACGTGTCGGCTCCTGGTAGCCACCCCGCCCCGCGGGGTGCGCCAGGCCCGGTCGGGGAATCCCGCCGGCGCCCCGCTGCCCCCGCCCCGCAGCCACCCCCGCTCAGCAGGATGCGCCAGCCCCGGGTCGGGGAACGCCGCCCGCACCCCGCCCCGCAGCCACCCCCGCTCAGCAGGATGCGCCAGCCCCGGGTCGGGGAACGCCGCCCGCACCCCGCCCCGCTGCCACCCCCGCTCAGCAGGACGCGCCAGACCCTGGCCGGGGAACGCCGCACCCGGCACCCCGCACCCCGCCACCCCGCACCCCGCCACCCCGCACCCGCCACCCCGCACCCGGCACCCCGCACCCCGCACCCCGCCACCCCGCACCCCGCCACCCCGCACCCCGCCACCCCGCACCCCGCACCCCGCCACCCCCCCGGTAGTCATCCCTCCGATGCCGGATGGTCAGGCCCGGTTCTCCCTCCATCCGGTGCCTTCTGAAGGCCAAATGCATGAGTCACGGCGCGCATGTCCTATTCATCCTCTTATATGGGCCCTGGGCGTGGTTTCTGCCGTTCCAGGCCTATGGACGTTCCTGTCGAAGAGAGTGGAGAACATGAAGCAGTTGCTGAGATGGAGAACCGCCCTGGCTCCGGTGGCCACGGCTGCCGCGCTCGTCGTGGCGCCGCTGGTCGGTGCGGGTGCCGCTCATGCGGCGGACAATCCTTATCCGCCGCATTCGACGGACCACCCCTATCCGCCGCATTCGACGGACCACCCGTATCCGCCCAAGCCCCACAAGCCGCATGAGCCCGGTCACGGGCACGGGGACGGGGATCACGAGGGTGGTCACGAGCCGGGCAAGCCGCATCTGGCGGACACCGGTGCCGACAACACCAGGGAACTCGTGCTGGGCGGCGCCGCGGCTGTGCTGGTGACCGCGGGCGTGGGTGCCGCGTGGGTCGCCCGCCGTCGTCGCACCTCGTGATGAAGGCCCTGCCACGTCTGACCTTCCGGAAGCGTCCCGAGTCCGCTCGGGACGCCCGCCGGGAACACGGGGGCGCTCACGGCCCCTGGCGCAGGAACGTGCTGCTCGCGGCCGCCGGCTTGTCGGTGGCCGCCGCCGCATGGATCGGTATCACGGGCTGGCTCGCCCGCGGTGAACTCCTCGCCGCCCAGGGCGACCTGACCGCGCTGCGCGCGTCCCTTGCGACCGCGGTCGCAAGGGACGGTGCGCCGGCCCTCTCCGCGGGGGCCCCGGGCGAGTTGGATCGGGAGCGCCTGCTGCGGTCCGCGGCCGGTCATGCCGAGCGCGCACACGAGCTCACGACCGGGCCTGCCTGGTACACCGCCGCGCAGCTTCCCTTCGTCGGTGAGCCTTTGCGGACCGTGCGCGGGATCGCGCGGGCCTCGGACGGTCTGGCCGGTGATGTGCTGCCGCCGCTGGTGCGCGCTCTTCCCGGGCTCAAGGCGGGCGCGCAGGCGGGCGGTGTGTCGCGGACCCTGTCGGAACTGGAGCGTCAGGCGCCCGCGTTCGTGCGGGCCGCGCAGGTCGCGGCGAAGGCGCGGGACGACACCCGCGGGCTGTCCGCATCGACCTGGCTGCCGGCGGCCGACCGGGCTCGTGCCGAGCTGGCGCGGCAGCTGGACCGGCTCGCCGGGCAGACGGACGACGCCGCCTTCGCGGCCCGCACGGTGCCTGCCCTGCTCGGGGCGCATGGGCCACGGCGTTACATCCTCGTCTTCCAGAACACGGCCGAGGCGCGGGGCACCGGCGGCCTGCCGGGAGCCTTCGCGGTGCTGCGGGCCGAGGGCGGGCGCCTGGAGTTCGAGCGCTTCGGCAACGACACGGACATGGACGGCGTGCGCGCGGATGTGGACCTCGGAGCGGAGTTCTCCGACCGGTACGGGAACAACGCGCCCGGCAGGCTGTTCGTGAACTCCAACCTGAGCCCGCACTTCCCCTACGCGGCCCGCCTGTGGACGGCCTACGGCGAGAGGCTCACCGGCCGGCGGCTGGACGGTGCGATCGCCACCGACCCGGCCGCGCTCGGTCTTCTGCTGCGCGCCACGGGGCCGGTCGGCCTGCGTGACGGCACCACCCTCACCGCCGACAACGCCGTGGACCTCACCCAGCGCACCAGCTATGTGACGTACTCGGATTTCGCCGAGCGCAAGGCGTTCTTCATCGAGGCCGCCCGTGCCGCCGCCATGCGGCTCATGACCGCCGTCGACGACCCGCGCCTGTTCCCCGCCATGCTGAGCGCGCTGCGTGATGTGCAGCACGAGGGCCGTGTGCAGATGTTCAGTACGCATCCGGAAGAGCAGCGCCTGCTTCAGGCGCGGCAGCTGGGCGGCGCGCTGCCCGATGCACACGGTCCTTTCGCGGGGCTCGTGGTGAACAACGCGGCCGGCTCCAAGCTGGACTACTACCTCGACCGGAGCCTGGTGTGGGAGCCGGGCGCCTGCACGAAGTCCGGCCGGTCCGTCACCGCGACCCTCACGCTCACCAGCCGGGCACCGGCCTCGGGCCTGCCCGGCTACGTCACCACACGGGCCGACGCCCCGTCCTACCCGACCAGGCCGGGCGACAACCGGCTCCTGGTGTCGTACTACGCCGGTTCGGGCGCGCGTCTGACCGGGGCCACGCTGGACGGCCGTCCCGTCACGCTGATCCCCGGTGTCGAACGCGGCCATCCGACGTACACGCTCGACCTGGAGCTTCCCCGGCAGTCCAGCCGCACGCTGGTGCTGCGTCTGGTCGAGCCCGAGGCCGGCAGCGCCCCGACGGTGTGGCGGCAGGCGCTGGTGACGCCGCTGCGCGCCACGGTGAGGCCCGCCGGGCCGTGCCGCGGCTGAAACGCCTTCCCGCGCCTTGGGGGCGCACCGCGCAGCGCGC
>NZ_JBHTTQ010000165.1:0-10220 GCF_042794475.1 Streptomyces sp. NPDC056527 | reverse complement strand
AGCTGTTACTGCGTGCGCGATACTGGGATTGAACCAGTGACCTCTTCCGTGTCAGGGAAGCGCTCTCCCGCTGAGCTAATCGCGCGGGACGATCCATGCGGACCGGATCTTCGGTTGTTCTGCGTGCGCGATACTGGGATTGAACCAGTGACCTCTTCCGTGTCAGGGAAGCGCTCTCCCGCTGAGCTAATCGCGCTTGGAGGTGGAGACGGGATTTGAACCCGTGTAGACGGCTTTGCAGGCCGTTGCCTCGCCTCTCGGCCACTCCACCAGGAGTGAATACGGGGGTTCGGGAAGATCCCCCACATCGAGCGGACGACGAGATTCGAACTCGCGACCCTCACCTTGGCAAGGTGATGCTCTACCAACTGAGCCACGTCCGCTTGTCGTTTCCGTTCCGCTTGCGCGTCCCGGCGACGTGTTGAACTCTAGCGGATTCCTGGGCCAGCACAAAAACGCGATTCCGCAGCGTGCTGAGCTGCGTGCCCAGCCGGGCGGCCAGGAGCGTTCGCGCGGCGTTCACTCCTCGTGTTCCCGAGGTGGCTCGCAGCCGCCCTCACAGGAGTGCCCCGCCGTCCCTTCCCCACCCGCCTAGACTCGATCCGTGCACGACCTTGCTCCTCTGGCCCGCTTCGGCGGCCTCGTCGCGACCGACCTCCGGGATGTCACCAGTGACCCCGAGGCCCTGGACTCCGCCGGCTTCTGGGCCGTCTCCGCGGACTTCGAGGGACGTCTGACCTGCGCGCGCTTCGGCGACGTGCGGGCCGACCCCGTCCGTGCGCCCGCCCCCGGAGCCTGGCGCGGCCCCGCCGTGGGTGACTGGACGTCCTCGCTCGACCGCGCCGCGTACATCGCGGGCGTACGCGCGATCCGCGCGCACATCGCGCGGGGCGAGGTCTACCAGGCCAACCTCTGCCGGGTGATGTCCGCGCCGCTGCCCGACCCGCGGGCCGCCGACGTCGACGCCCTCACCGCCGTCCTGGCCCGCGGCAACCCCGCTCCGTACGCGGGAACGATTCGGCTGCCCGCCCACGGGGTGGAGATCGCGACCGCGTCCCCCGAGCTCTATCTGCGCCGCGAGGGACGCGCCGTCGAGTCCGGCCCCATCAAGGGCACCGCGCGGACCGCCGACGGCCTCCTGGAGAAGGACCACGCCGAGAACGTGATGATCGTGGACCTCGTGCGGAACGACCTCGGCCGGGTCTGCGCGAGCGGCTCGGTCACCGTCCCCGAGCTGTGCGCCGTCGAACCCCACCCCGGCCTCGTCCATCTCGTCTCCACGGTCCGCGGCGTCCTCGACGAGCACGCCGGCTGGCGGGAGCTGCTCGACGCGACCTTCCCGCCCGGTTCCGTCACCGGCGCCCCGAAGTCCAGCGCCCTGCGGATCATCGAGGCCCTGGAGACCGCGCCCCGCGGCCCGTACTGCGGAGGTATCGGCTGGGTCGACGCCGACCGCCGCACCGCCGAGCTCGCCGTCGGCATACGCACCTTCTGGATCGACCGAACCGAGGGCGTGCTCCGCTTCGGCACCGGCGCCGGCATCACCTGGGGCTCCGACCCGGAGCACGAGTGGGCGGAGACCGAATTGAAGGCGTCCCGCCTGCTGGCGGTAGCGTCGGGCACGTACGAGGCGAGCGGAAAGGCCATTTCTCGATGAAACTCTGGGTCAACGGCGGGCTGTACGACGCGGCGGAAGCCCGGGTGTCCGTACTGGACCACGGCCTGACCGTCGGCGACGGCGTCTTCGAGACGGTCAAGGCCGAGCGCGGCGGGACCTTCGCCCTCACTCTGCACCTGGAGCGCCTCACCCGCTCCGCACGCGGGCTCGGCCTGCCCGACCCCGACCTCGACGAAGTGCGCCGCGCCTGTGCCGCCGTCCTGGAGGCCAATCCGATGGAGCTCGGCCGGCTCCGCATCACGTACACCGGCGGGATCTCCCCGCTCGGCTCGGAGCGCGGGGACGAGGGGGCCGGCCTCGTCGTGGCGCTCGGTGAGTCGGGCCGTCGCGCCGACTCGACCGCCGTGATCACGGTCCCCTGGACCCGTAACGAGCGCGGAGCGGTCACCGGACTGAAGACCACCTCGTACGCCGAGAACGTCGTCGCCCTGTCCAGGGCGCGTGAACACGGTGCCTCCGAGGCGCTGTTCGCCAACACCGTCGACCGGCTCTGCGAGGGCACCGGATCCAATGTCTTCGTCGTGCTCGACGGCCGGATCCACACCCCGCCCGTCTCGTCCGGCTGCCTGGCGGGCATCACCCGCGCCCTCGCCGTGGAGTGGACCGGTGCGCAGGAGACCGATCTGCCGTTCGACGTCCTGGAGAGCGCCGAGGAGATCTTCCTGACCTCGACCCTCCGGGACATCCAGGCCGTCCACCGGGTCGACGGACGCGAGCTGACCGCCGCCCCCGGGCCTGTGACGGCCAAGGCGATGCGGATCTTCGACGAGCGCGCCGCGGCCGACAGGGACCCGCGCTTCTGAACGGACCCGCCCGTCGAAAACGGGATGACGGACGGCCGCCGGGTGGGTAGAACACCGATGATGACCACCACCCTGCGGCCGACCGGGCCGCTTCAGCAGACCCCAGGCGGCGACCGTTCGCGCACCTACGACGTCTGTGTGAACAGCCGTCGCGTCGGCTCCGTGCGTCTCGCCACCGCACCCGGATTCGGTGCCGGGGCCGGTGTGATCGAGGCCCTGGGCATCGACGAGAAGGACCGCCGCCGAGGCCGTGGCACGGTCGCCGCGCTCGCCGCCGAGGAGGTGCTGCGCGGCTGGGGCTGCGGCGAGGTCCAGATCTCCGTACCCGCGGACGCCCGGGCGGCGCTGCGGATGGCGGACGCCCTCGGCTACACCGAACGCAGCCGGAACATGGTCAAGGAGCTGCCGGGCGAGCCGCCCGAGCTGCCCCCGGGCATCACGGTCCGCCCCATGACCGAGGCGGAGTACGGGGACTGGCGGGCGAAGGCCACGGCCTCCTTCGCGCAGAGCTGGATCGACCGGGGGGTACCGGAGGACCAGGCGCGGGCCAAAGCCGAGGCCAGCAACCGGACGCACCTCCCCCAGGGACTGGCCACGCCCCATGTCTCGATCGACGTCGCCGTGGCGGACGGGGAGGTCGCCGGCTTCCTCTGGACCGGTCGGATCGAGCTCGAACCAGGGCTCCACGGCGCCTTCGTCTACGACATCGAGGTCGCCGAGGCGCATCGCGGCCACGGCTACGGCCGCGCCCTGATGCTGCTGGCCGAGCGGGTCGCGCTCGGCGCCGGTGAGCGCCTGCTGGGACTCCATGTCTTCGCGGGCAACACCCCGGCGATCCGCCTCTACGAGTCGCTCGGCTACCGGACGACCTACGTCAACAGCTGGAAGCCCCTGCTCTAGCCGGCGAGCAGGCGGTCGACGATCGCCTCGACGCGCTCGCGCAGGCCGTCCTGGCTCTGGCCGCCGTCCAGGCGCTCGCCGCCGACGACATAGGTCGGCGTGCCGGTGACCTTGATCGCCTTGCCCTCGGCCTGGTCCGCGTCGACGGTCAGCAGATGCCGGCCGTCGATCAGGGCGGTGTCGAACTCCTCCGCGTCCAGGCCCAGTTCGCTCGCGACGTCCAGGAGGACCGGCTCGCCCCGGTCGCCCAGCTCCTTCGTCCTGGCGAGCAGCGCCTCCACGTACGGCCAGCCCTTGCCCTGCTCGGCCGCCTCCTCCGCGGCCTGGGCGGCGGCGTAGGCGTGCTTGTGCTTCTCCAGCGGGAAGTGCCGCAGCTGTACGTCGATGCGCTCGCCGTACGTCTCGCGCAGCGCGCGCACGTCGTCGAGCGCGCGGAAGCAGTCGGGGCACTGGAGGTCGAGCCAGGCCTCCACGACGACGGGGGAGGCGGACGGGGCGATGGAGTCACTCATGGGAGCAGTCTTCCAGCCGTCGGAGACCCGGCACCAACCGGGACCTGGGGAGGAGATCCGCAGGGGGCGACCCGGAGATCTCCCTGAGGTCCGCCCGGAACGTGGCCGTGAGAGGCCTCGCCGGTGCAGGATGGAAGGGACGTATCGCCCTGGCCCAGGAGGATCGCATGCTCGCCGAGACCATCTTTTCCGCGGTGTCCGTGGCGGGGCTGGGCATCGCCGCGATCACGGCGTACCGCAAGCGCTTCCTCGCCGCGGCGCGGATCGCCGCCTACTCCCTGGTGCCCCTCGGACTGGTCATGACCGGAGCGGTGGAGTGGGCCTTCGACACGGTCTTCAGCCCGACCGCCTGGGCCGGCTTCGGCGTGCTCGGCGCGGCCTGGCTGCTCTTCATGTCCACACGCGCCATCGAGCGGCGCAAGGCGGGGCGCAAGGAGGCGACCGAGGGCGCCCGGCCCGATGCCGTTGCCGCACCGGCCGCTTCGGCTCCCGCGCTGGGGCAGGGGCAGCGCGGGGCGACCCCGAAGCCGCAGGCCAAGCAGGGCGGGGACGACTTCAGCGACATCGAGGCGATCCTGAAGAAGCACGGGATCTGACGGGCGCGGTATCCACGGGATGGGATGAACTGCCCTCCCCGAGGGGCGTGTTGCGGGCGGTCCGGGGTGTCGCTGCGCCATGATCGCCCCCGAGATGCTGGATACCTCGCGGGATCACGCCCCCGCCCCCACCGAAGAGCCGCGCGGTTGCCTGTTCGCGCTCTCCCAGCCGCCGCTGATGATCTTCCTCGCGGTCATCGGCTGTCTGCTCCTGATGGCCGCCGTGCACGACCTCTTCCTGCTGTGAGGGGCCGGAGGGGGCCGGATCAGCCGGCGGCTTCCTTGCGCCGCGCCCGGTACGCGGCCACGTGGAGCCGGTTACCGCAGGTGCGGCTGTCGCAGTACCGGCGCGAACGGTTGCGGGACAGGTCGACGAAGGCCCGGCCGCAGTCCGGGGCCTCGCAGCGCCGCAGACGCTCCTGCTCGCCCGCCACCACGATGAACGCCAGCGCCATGCCGCAGTCCGCGCCGAGGTGGTCGGCGATCGACGCGCCCGGGGCGAAGTAGTGCACATGCCAGTCGTAGCCGTCGTGGTCGGTCAGCTGCGGGGTCGTGCCCGCTGCCGCCACCAGCTGGTTGATCAGCGTCGCCGCGATCCGGGCGTCGGGCGCCGCGAAGACCGCCGCGAACCGGGCGCGGACCTCGCGTACGCCTCGCAGGTCGTTCTCGTCGAGCTCGCCGACGTCGCTGATGTCGTGGGCCCGCACGAAGGTGTGCAGCGACTGGAGGTCCCCGAGCTCGTCGTCACGGTCGCCCTGGGGGGCGGTGTTCATCAGATCGACGACGGTGTCGAGGGCGATCCGGGTGTCGTGGGGGATCAGCACGATTCGCTCCATGGCCGGCTGCGGGCGGGCGCCCGCGAATTGCGCTGACTCTAGCGGCTTCGCCGCGTGTCGCCCGGAGCGGTCCGAAAGCGGGCCGGAACGGGGCCGAAACCATGCTTCGACCTGCCGTCCCCGACCCGGAAACGGGCATCGGCGTCCTCCTCGCGCCGGCTGCGCGGTGAGGACGCCGATGTCTGCCGTATGGGTTTGTCCGCGCGGCGCCGTCTCCCCGAGTCGGACGGCGCCGTGCGGCTCTCGGCCTGGCTCAGCTGTCGGCCAGGATGTGCGAGAGCTCCGTGTCGAGGTCGAAGTGGCGGTGCTCGGTGCCCGGTGGCACGGCGGCGTCGGTCCGCTTCAGGAACGACTCCAGGGCCCGCGCCGGGGCCTCGAGCAGGGCTTCGCCCTCGGGGGAACTCAACGCGATGCAGACGACGCCCTGACCGTGACTGCGGGACGGCCAGACTCTGACGTCGCCGGTGCCGGTGGGCCGGTGCAGCCCCTCGGCGAGAAGGTCGCGGGCGAAGACCCACTCGACCGTCTCCTCGGCTCCGGTGTGGAAGGTGGCGTGCACGGCATAGGGATCGGCCGTGTCATACCGCAGGCCCGCGGGTACAGGCAGTGAGGACTCGCTCGACACAACGAGGCGCAGGTGCAGCTCGCAGCTGACCGTGGTGTTCATAAGCGCCAGGGCCTTTCGCTCAGTGTGCGCTCGGGGATTCGCACGTCGGCGAAATCGACATGCCACCTACGGTGCCGTTGTAAACCCCTCTGTCTGTTTTGTGATCGTTCAGGTAGCTCGTTCGGGGGTGTGTAACTTTGGGTAATACGGCCATTCCGGTGATGGTCTTGAATCCGGTAGGTTGGGGCCCATGAATGCGGAGAGTGACGAGCGCACCGGGGAGTCCGCGGCCGACGGGGAATCCGAGCTGGGATCCCGGGCCCCCGAGTTCATCAAGGCCCGCCGGACCCTGCACCTGAGCTGGCAGGTCGGCGTCTTCATCGTGGGGCTGGCGGTCGTGGGGGCGGGCGTCGTCATGCTCCCGTTGCCCGGCCCCGGCTGGCTGGTGATCTTCGGCGGCATGGCGATCTGGGCCACCGAGTTCGTGTGGGCGCAGCTCGTGCTCCGCTGGACTAAGCGGAAGGTCACCGAGGCCGCTCAGCGCGCTCTCGATCCGAAGGTCCGGCGTCGCAACATCATCCTGACCACGATCGGTCTGGTGATCATCGCCGTGCTGCTCGGGTTCTACCTCTGGAAGTACGGCTTCGTCATGCCGTGGAAGATCAACGACTGACTCGGACGGCGGTCGGGCGCCCCTCTGACATGGGGTAATGTTTGCGGTGCGCCCGGGCGATTAGCTCAGTGGGAGAGCGCTTCGTTCACACCGAAGAGGTCACTGGTTCGAACCCAGTATCGCCCACCACCCGGACCGAAGGCCCGGAGACTGGATCCAGTCTCCGGGCCTTCGGCGTTCCCCCGTCACCTCACCTCATGCGGCCCAGCCGCTCCCGGAGCCGGCGCGCGTCGCGCAGTCGCTGCTCGTACGTCGCGCCCACCGCGAGGAGTAGCAGTCCGGCCAGCGCCGGGGGCAGCCAGCGGGGGAGGGCGCCGACGGCCTGGACCACGTACGGGGCCAGCTCGTGCAGCCCGTCGAGCGCGAGCACCGAGCCGCCGAGCACCAGCAGCGCCTGCAGCCGGAACCGGGCCCCCAACAGCGTCACCGCGAGCGCGGCGAGGCCGAGGAGCAGCGGGCGCGCCCAGTCGGGATCCGCCCAGGCGGCGAAGAGGCTCGGCACCAGCGTCGCGGCGAGGCCGGGGCCGTACGCCACCCAGGACGAGGCCTCGGGGTCGCGGCGCCTGCGCAGCACGCCGACCACCAGCGCGGGCACGGTGACCGGCAGCGTGTACGCCTCCGGGGTCTCGACGTCCCACACGGCGAGCCGTACCCAGGTGGCCGCGAGGAAGAGCGCGGCGGCCGTCCACGAGGCGAGCGGGCGCCGCTCGGGGCGGACGGCCGTCGCCGCCGCGATCACCCCGCACAGGGCGAGGGCGAGCGCGAGGAACGCCGGCCGCGAGGCGGCCAGGGCGAGCGCGAGGACCGCCACGGCCGCACCGGTGATCTCCACGGGCAGGGCGACCGGATGGCGCCGCAGCCACGCTCCGGCCGCGGCGGTGGCAGCCGGGACCACGAGCAGGGCGAGAGCGGTGTGGTGGTCCTGGAGCTCCGCGGCGGCCGCCCCGGCGCTCAGCAGGCCCGCCGCCGTGCCGACCGCGACACAGGCCGCCACGGCCCGCCGTGCGCCCTCCGCGAGGAACGCGACCGCGAGGAGGAGCCCGAGCAGGACGCCCAGCACGGTGAACGTCGCCGCGCGGGTGTCCAGGCCCGTCGCGACCGAGCTCGCCGCCGTCGCGAGCGCGCAGCCGAGCGCACTCCACCCGAGCACGTCCCGCGGCGACGCCGGCGCGGCGGTGGCCCCCGGAGCCGCCCCCGGCCCCCACCCGGCCCACTGGCCCCGCGGACCGGCGCCGGCGACGCCGGGGACGGGGGCCGCGGCCTGCGGCCCGGCCGCACCGCCGGCACCCGCGTCGCCGGCCGGGCCGGCGGCGTCCGGAGTGGTTCCGGCCGTGTCGCCGCCGGTCTCCGCGCCACGCGGGCCCACCCCGTCGGCCCCGGCGTCACCCGTCTCCGCCGTTCCGGCCCGAGCCGGGACACCCCGTGTCAGCGTCCCCGGGCGGGCGGCCAGGAAGAGGGCCGCCGCCGTCGTCACGAGTTGCAGTCCGAGGGTGGGCGCGTAGGGGAGGTCCAGCGACAGGGGCAGGGACGTCAGGAGAGACCAGGTGAGGACGAGCGCGGCGCAGCGGGTCCACAGGCGCGGCACCGCCGACAGGGCCGTCGCCGCGACGAGCAGCACCAGCGGAGCCGTCGACGGGTACCAGGCGAGGACGTCGTCCGTGTGCGCGCCCGACCACACCGGCGTCGTCCGCGCCAGAGGAGCGAGCAGCGCCACCGCCACCGGCGGCAGCGCCCAGGCCACGCCCAGCGCCAGCACCCCGGCCCCCGCACCCGCCAGACCCCGCTTCACCGCGCGCGGTGCAGACGACCGCAGGACCGTCGCCAGGGCGACCGCGCACAGCACGTACCCCGGCACCTCCCAGTCGCCCGGCAGCACCACCCGCAGCACACCGCCCGCCGCCGCGATCACCGAGAGCCCCGCCACCACGGACGCGGCCTCCGCCACCCCGGCCACCCTCGCCCAGCTGCCGCCGCGAGGGGCCCCCATCGCCAGATACAGCGCCACCCCCGCGCAGGCCAGCAGCAGCGCGCCCGCCGGAATCGCCGAGGTCAGAGACAGACCGCCGCCCGTCACCAGGGCCCAGCCGCCCAGCACCCCGGCACCGATGCCCGCCGTCGTCCGTACCGCCGCGGGCTTCGCCCACAGCACCACGGCCAGGTCCGCCACCGCCGTCGCCAGCGCCGCCCAGCCCAGCGCGAGCGCCCCGCCGTCCGCGGCCAGCACGCCCAGCGGCAGCGGCAGTTGAGCCGTCACCACCGCCACCGGCAGCGGAATCCGCAGCCGCCCCAGCGCCGATCCGTACGCCGTCCAGACGCCGGCGAGGACCGCCGAGGCCGCCGCGGTGTACCCGAGCGCGTCGGTGTCCGGCAGCGCGACGCGGTGCAGCGCGTACGCGTCGAGCACCGTCAGCACCAGGCCGAGCGCCGCCACCGACTCCGCCGTGGAGCCGAGCCCCCGGCGCAGCAGCAGCACCGGCGCGGCCAGCGCCGCCGACGTCACCACTCCCAGGACGGCGGCACGTCCGCCGATCCCCATCGAGCCCCAGCTCACCAGCGTGAAGGCGAGCGCCGCGATCGTCAGCAGCACCCCGCCCAGGGTGAGCAGCACGTTCTGGGCGCTGCGCGGAGTCGAGTCCGCCACCGGTCCGGAGGCGGCCCGCGGCGGGGCCGGGAACGTCACGGACTGCTGCAGCACCTGCAGCAGCCAGGTCCGGCGGGCCAGCAACTGGGACCGGCGAGCGTCGAGTTGAGCCAGCTCGCGGTCGACGAGCCGCAGCTCTTCCGCGGGTGGCAGGGCGTTGTCCATGTGCGGAGTGTGGCCCCGGACACAGGGAAGGGGTATGCGCGCGGGTACTCATATCCCCGCCTGAGTACGTACACACTGGAGACATGGACTGGTGCCGCTACCGCTTCCGCAGCGTCTGGCAGTTGGCCGCCCCGCCCGACGCGGTCTACGCCGTGCTCGAACGCGCCGAGGAGTACCCCCGGTGGTGGCCCCAGGTCCGCGAGGTCGTCCCCGTCGACGAGCTCACCGGCACGGCCCGCTTCCGCTCCCTGCTCCCGTACGACCTCGTGGTCACCGCCGAGGCCCTGCGCCGGGACCCCGTCGCCCGGGTCCTCGAGGTCTCGCTGCGCGGCGACCTGGAGGGCTGGGCGCGCTGGACCCTGACCTCCCGCGGCCCCGGGACCCGCGCGGTCTACGAGCAGGAGGTCGAGGTGACCAGCCCCCTGATGCGCCGCCTCGCGGTCCCGGGCCGGCCGGTCTTCCGCGCCAACCACGCCCTGATGATGCGCGCCGGCCGACGCGGCCTCGCAGCCAGACTGGCGGGGGCCGACCAGGGCGCCACCTCCCGGCCGAGGCCGGGGGACAGTGGGCCGGTTTGAAGGAAGCCCGCGGAAACCTGTATGGTTCAACCCGTTCCCGGGCGATTAGCTCAGCGGGAGAGCACTTCGTTCACACCGAAGGGGTCACTGGTTCGATCCCAGTATCGCCCACCGGGAGAGGCCGGTCCGTCGAAAGACCGACCCGCCTTACGCATTCCCGGCCGTCCGGCCGCACGCGGCAGTCCCACAACCCGCCGTCCGCATCTCCGGGCGCACCGGCCACGCCCGATA
>NZ_JBHTTQ010000164.1:0-10482 GCF_042794475.1 Streptomyces sp. NPDC056527 | reverse complement strand
GTTCTCCCGGTGGGGGGCGCGGCCCCCGCGGGCCCCCCCCCCAACCCCCCGTCGGGTGCGCTCTGGTGGCGGGGGGGGCCCCCCGGGGCCCCCCCCCCCCCCCCCCCCCCCCCCGGCCCCGACGTCGTGGCACGGCGGAAGCCCCGACGCCGCACCGGGAAAAGCTGAGAATTGTTCACTTTCCATTGACAGGGCGCACCATGGGGCCCGAAAGTGCCGTGAGCAACCAGCACCCCGGCGATCGAAGCGAGTCCTTCATGACAGCGCCCGTACCCGAGTTCCCGGCCGGCTTCCTCTGGGGAGTCTCCGCCTCCGCCTTCCAGATCGAAGGCTCGCTCACGGCCGACGGCCGCGGCCCCTCCAGCTGGGACGCCTTCACCGGAGAACAGGGGCGGGTCAAGGACGGCTCGCACGCGGACGTGGCCACCGACCACTACCGGCGCTACCGCGAGGACGTGGCGCTGATGGCCCGACTCGGCGTCGGCGCCTACCGGTTCTCGGTCTCCTGGTCCCGCGTCCTGCCCGACGGCCACGGCCGGGTCAACGACAAGGGGCTGGACTTCTACGACCGGCTCGTCGACGAGCTGTGCGCCTCGGGGATCGCCCCGGTGCCCACCCTCTTCCACTGGGACACCCCGCTCACCCTGGAGAAGCAGGGCGGCTGGCTGAACCGGGACACGGCCGAGCGGTTCGCGGCGTACACCTCCGTGGTCGCGGAGCGGCTCGCGGACCGCGTGCCCATGTGGATCACCATCAACGAGCCCGCCGAGGTCACCCTGCTCGGATACGGCCTCGGCGAGCACGCCCCCGGCCGGCGTCTCGTGTTCGACGCCCTGCCCGTCGCCCACCACCAACTCCTGGCCCACGGCATGGGCGTACAGGCCCTGCGCGCCGCGGGCGCCCGCCGGATCGGCATCGCCGCCTCCCACAGTCCCGTGTGGACCGCAGGCGACAGCGACGACGACCGGGCGGCCGCCGAGCTGTACGACACCCTCACGAACCGCCTCTTCGCCGACCCCGTCCTGACCGGCTCCTACCCGGCCGGCCTGGCCTCGCTCCTCCCCGGCCCGGTGGCCGAGGACCTCAAGACGATCTCGGCCCCCCTGGACTGGTACGGCATCAACTACTACAACCCGATGCTCGTCGGCGCCCCGCAGCCCACCGCCGACGCCGACTCCGCCTTCGGCGGCATCGAGATACCGTCCGACCTCCCCTTCGGCATCCGGCAGATCGAGGGACGCGAACTCACCGACTTCGGCTGGCCGGTGGTCCCGGACGGACTGCGCGAACTGCTCGCCACCATGCGCGAGCGCTACGGCGACCGGCTGCCGCCCCTCTACATCACCGAGAACGGGTGCTCGTACGGTGACGGGCCGGATCCCGAGACGGGGCGGATCGACGACGCCCGCCGGATCGCCTACCACGACGGCCACGTGCGCGCGCTGCACGAGGCGATCGCGGAAGGCGCCGACGTCCGCGGGTACTTCATCTGGTCGATCCTCGACAACTTCGAGTGGGCGGAGGGGTACCGGCAGCGGTTCGGGCTCGTCCACGTCGACTACGAGACGCTGGAGCGGACGCCCAAGGAGTCGTACGCCTGGTACCGCGACCTGATCAAGAGCGGCAGATGACCGCCGAGGGGACGGCGGCGGAGGGAACCTCGGCAGAGCCGGCCCGCACGACCGGCACCCCGGCCGGCGGACGGTGGGTGAGCGCGCTGTCCCTCGCCAACCTCGGGGTCTGGGTCGGCTGGTTCGGCCCTCTGCAACTGCTCCTGGCACGCCAGGCCGAGCACCTCACCCCCGACCACAAGGCGTCCACCCTCGCCCTGGTGACGGGCGTGGGCGCAGCCGTGTCGATGGTCGCCAACCCCGTCTTCGGCGCGCTCTCCGACCGGACGACGGCGTCCGTCGGCCGGCGCATCCCCTGGGTCGTCGGCGGAGTGACGGGCGGGGCGGCCGGGCTGCTCGTCCTCGCCGGGGCGCAGAGCGTCGCGACCGTGATCGCGGGCTGGTGCCTGGTCCAGCTCGCCCTCAACGCGGCCTTCGCCGCCCTCACCGCGGCGGTCCCCGACCAGGTGCCGCCGCGGCAGCGCGGACTGGTCGGCGGCTGGCTCGGCGTCTCCCAGGTCGTCGGCATCCTGGCGGGTACGGCGCTGGCCACGGTCGCGGGCGGGGTGGCCGCCGGATACGTCGCCTGCGCGGCCTTCTCGGTGCTCGCGGCCGTTCCGTACGTACTGATGCGGCGTGACACCGCGCTCTCCGTCGCAGCGCGGCCGGCCTTCCGCTGGGGGACGTTCCTCGCCGGCTTCTGGATCGACCCGCGCCGCCACCCCGATTTCGGCTGGGCCTGGCTGACCCGGTTCCTGATGAACCTGTCGTACTCCATCAGCACGATGTACCTGCTCTACTACCTGACCGACGCCGTGCGCTACGACGGCGACGCGGACAACGGCGTCCTGATCCTCACGGCGCTCAACGCGCTCACCCTGCTCTCCACGGTGGTGATCAGCGGCATCAGGTCGGACCGCAGTGGCCGGCGGAAGTCCTACGTGATCCGGTCGGGTCTCGTCATCTCCGCGGCCACCCTGCTGCTCGCCGTCTGGCAGACCTGGACGGGCGCGGTCGTCGCCTCGCTCGTGCTCGGCCTCGGTTTCGGCGTGTACACCGCTGTGGACTTCGCCCTGCTCACGGACGTGCTGCCGACGGCGGAGGACCGGGGCAAGGACCTTGGCGTCATCAACATCGCCAATGCGCTGCCGCAGGTGCTGGCCCCCGTGGTCGCGGCCCCGATCGTCACCCACTTCGGCGGGTACACGGCCCTGTACGCGCTCGCGGGCGCCCTGGCCCTCGCGGGCTCCATCCTGGTGCGCCGCATCCGCTCGGTCCCCTGAGGCGACATCTCGCGGTCCAGTCGGCAGGGAACGGCTTTCGTGCGGACGGGGCCCCTGGCCTGGGGGAACTTCCCCGCTCGTTCACGCGTTGCGGAGGGCGACCTGATCGTTCGACGTGTGACACGACGGCGGCGCCGTCGTCGGGGGAAGTGAGCAACCCATGGCCATGGTGGGCCTGTTCTGGATCGCCGAAGGTGACGTGTACGTGGGCGCGAAGCCCTCCGGCCCGGGTCCCGGGGCGCGCCTGACGCCTGAGGGGGTGGTGGCCCTCGGTGACGGACAGTCCGGCCTCCACCTGTGGGAGGACGTGCGTGCCCTGACGATGGAGGACGTCCCCGTGACATCCCTGAAGCGGCGGATGGGCGCGGTCACGGAGCTGGCCCTGGACACGGTGGTGAACCTGGCGCTGCCCGGGGGCCCGGGCCCGGGCGGCGGGCCCCCGGCGATCATGACGATGCGCGTGCGGACACACGACGGCGAGCACGAGCTGAGGACCTATGTGGCCGCCGTTGTCGGCTACTCCTCGACGGAGGTCGACCTCTCCCGAACCTTGTTGTCCCGCCTCACGGAGGGCGCCGCGACGATGGCCACGACGCTGGCGGCGATGTCGGAGTGGGGCCGCGCCTGGGAGGGCGGGTCGCCTCGGGTGTCCCAGCGGGAGGAACTGTTGCGGCAGTGGGTGAGCTAGGTACCCCGGCGGACCGCGGCGCCGTGGCGTCGCCACACTGACAGAGCGATTCCCGGTGTCCCCCCCGTGGCCGGCCCGCTCCGGCCGCGGCCGGAGACCCGTCGTTGCCACGTTCGGGTGACAGGATCCGTGAGGCCCGTTCACGCAGCGATGGGCCCCTAGCCTGGTTGTCGATCTACTTCCGGGCGGGGGATTCGTACGATGCGGCTGCGCAGCCGAGAGCGGCTCTGGCGCTACGAGGACATCCAGGCCCAGCCCACCGACCTGCACGATCGCCGGTGGCGTGCGGCCCGGCTGGCCGGGGCCGCCGCACCGCTGTTGATCGTGGTCGGGTCGGGGCGGGTCGACCTGGGGTCGGGCTCCGACGTCCTGCGCGTGCTCCTCGCCGTGCTCATCCTGGTGCGCGCGGGTATCGGCGACCGGCGCATGCGTGTGATCAGCAGGGCGACGAGGCGTCAGCAGTGCCGCACCGAGGCCGTGTTGCTGGTCGCGGCGACAGGGCTTGCGACGCTGCTGCCGCCGGGCAGGGCGGCTCCCTCCCTGTGGGAGGTGGCCCTGTCGGTGGTGGCCGCCGTCGCGGTCACCCTCTTCGGCTGCCTGTGCGAGTACCGGACATGGCCGCAGGTGCGGGGAGTGTCGTCACTCCGGGTACGGTGCCTCGGCCGCCTCCGGACCTGGCTCTGCTACGGCTGGACCCCGGCGCTGGTCGCCGTGGTCCAGCCGGATGCGGGCGCGCTCCTGCCCGCGGCCACGGTCATGACCGTCCTGGAGATCGGCTTCGCCCTCATCGCGTTGCGGACCGGCGACTGGGCCTTGCGCGCGGATGCGGCGGTCGCGCTTCTGACGACACGGATCGCCGGCGACCGTTTCCCCCTCGGCCTCTACGCGATCGCCCGCGAGCGGTGGTGGGCGACGGCGACACGTCCACCGCACGAGCCCGACCTGGCGCTGTGGGAACTGTGGCTGCGCCACCGTGAAATGCTGTCCTCCCGCAAGGCGTACGGCCTGGTGCCGATGGTCTGGCGGTCCGTGAGAGCCGTGCCCGCCGCGGAGGGGGAGCCGTGGATCAGCGCGGCCGAGGCCGCTGCCGAATCGCTGCGCTGGCTCTGCAGCCAGCACATCGGACCGGACTCCGCCCGGCACCGGGAACTGTGGAACACCTCGCGGATCGTCACGGCGATGACCGCGATGGTCCGGGCGGAAGTGAGCTGTTCCTCCGGGGAGTTCGACTACGCGCTCAACAACCGCCTGTGTGCCGCCGAGCTGTACGCCGAAGCCGGCCTCCACGGCAACGCGGCAGCCGCTCGCTGTCTCGCCGCCGACGTGCTGATCTTCGACCTGCGACGGCCGGAGGAAGCCCGGCGGGAGCTGGAACAGGTCACCGCCCAGCGGAACCTGCCCAGGGCGGTGGCCTGTCTGGCCCTGGTGCTGAAGGCGGCGGCAGGCGACAGGGCGGCGAGCGCGGCAGCCGCCCGCAGGATGCCGCTCGACCTGCGGTCCGCCAAGGGACTCTTCGACGAGCTGCCGACATGGCTGCCGTTCGGCAGCCACTTTCACCAGGAGATCGCGTTCGTGCGGTTGGTCGAGCAGCGCTTCGCCCGCATCGCCGAGACGCTCGGACCGAGTCTCCCCGCCCAGGCCCGGGCGCGCGGAATGCACAGCTCGTTCGCGGACCGCTACGAGATGCCCGCCGCCCACGATCTGCGTCAGGCGCTGCAGCGCGCGCGGGAGTCCCGGGAGAGCGGATCCCCGGCCGCGCGGAGCATCGCCGAAGAGGTGGCCTCCGTCGCCCGCTCCCTCGGCGACCTGCCGAACGAGGCGGAGGCCCACAGGCTGCTGGCTCGGATCGCCGAGGCGGAGCGCCGCTGGGCGGACCTCTCCACCGAGCTGCTGGCCGTGGTGGATCTCGTCGAGCGGTTGCGGGAACGCGTCAGCGACGGCGACACACGGATCGACCTGGACCTCACACCCTCCTGCGTGCAACTGATCGAGCTCATCGTCGACGGGCGGGCCGGCCACCTCACGCCGGCGGACGCCGTGGAGCTGGCCGAACGCAGCCGGTCCCGGCTGCTGCTGGAGGTGTTCGGCTCCTCCGTGGCTCCTGAACTCCCGCTGCAGCTAGCGGAGTTGCATGACCTGGAGCGCAGGATGGAGCAAGGGCGGGTGCGAGGCGGAGTCCTCCCGAGCCCAGACCGTACCGGCTTCGGGCACATGGACATCTACCCTGCTCATCAGCGACGGTACCGCGCGGCTCGCGAGGCGGTCTGGGCGGAGCTGGAGGCGTCAGGACCGCTCGGCGCGGCCTACGTCAGACACCGGCGTGGAGCCCCGGCCACCTTCGAGGAACTGCGCACGGTTCTGCCACCCGGAGTCGTGCTCTGCGAACTCGTCCGCTGCGGCTCGCGGATGCTGGCGCTGGTCGTGCGCGCCGACCGGCCGACGGCGGCGGTCTTCGCGGTGCCCCTGGACGAGGACCCGAACGTGCTGCCTCTGCCCGCACCGGACGGTCCGGCCCAGTGGGGGGATCCGTTGCGGTCCCTGCTGCGGGCGGTGACCGAGCACGTGGCGGCAGGGGAGACCCTGTGGCTCGTGCCCGACGGGCCCCTGCACGGCCTGCCCCTGCATGCGGTCGAGGTGGACGGGACCCCGCTCGGCGAGCGCAATCCGCTCTGCGTCACCCCCAGCGCCTCACTGCTGCGGCATCGGCTCGGCCGGGACGGGGAATCGGACCTCCGACGGGCGCTGATCATGGCCGACCCGGACGGCGATCTGCCGCACGCTCGGGCCGAAGCCCATCTCATCGGTGCCCTCCTGCCCCACGCCGAGGTGCACACCGGCGGTTCCGCGACCCGCCGCCGGCTGCTGGAGAGGCTCGGTGCGCAGACGTACGACGTGCTCCACCTCGCCTGCCACTACGGCTTCGACCAGGCACAGCCCTCGGGGTCGGCGGTCCGTCTGGCCGACGGGCGGCTGACCGTGGAGGACTTCCTCTCCGTACGGCTCGACGCCTCCCTGGTCGTGGTGAGCGGATGCGAGACCGGGGCCCAGCAGTACCGGAGGGGCAACGAGCTCATCGGCCTCACCAGAGCACTGCTGCATGCCGGGGCCAGGGCGGTGATCGTCAGCCAGTGGGCGGTCAACGACGTCTCCACCGCTCTGCTGATGGCCGGCCTCTACCGCGAACTCGGGCGTGGCCGCCCCGTCGCGGCGGCCCTGTCCGCGGCGCGCAGCGAGGTGCGCGGAATGAGCTTCCGCGACGCCGTCGCGCAGTGCGAGCGGCTCGGGAACCTGTCGGCGAACCAGCCGATCGCCGTGCGGCTGGGGCACGACCTCGCCCGGCTGCGACTGCGGGCCGGTGACACGGCAGGGGCCTTGAACGAGATCGAGAGACTGCTGCCGGGCACCGGAATCGGCACCGAAGAACGCCGTGCCCTGGCCGAACTGAAGCGACAGGTCCGATTCCAGCACGGCCGGTTGAGCTGCGACTACTCGCTGCCGGCCTTCGCTTCCCCGTTCTTCTGGGCACCGTTCACCCTGGTAGGAGACTGGCGATGACACTCGGCGAACTGGTCCTGGCTCCCGTCACCCCGCTGTCCGAAGCGGTGGCGGACGGCGGCTACGTCATGACCGTGGATGCGGAGGGGCGGCCCACCGCGCTCGGCAGGCTCGACGACGCGGACACCGGCCTTCCGCCGGCGGTGCTGCTGCCGGCTCCCATGACCATGTCGGCGTTGTGCACCGGCGATGCGCTCGACCTGCTGGCCCTCAATCCGTACGGTGCGCTGGTCCACGACGGCGGTCGCACGCTCGGTGTGCTGGAACGGCACATCGTCTCCGAGTACCTGGTCGCCCTGTCCGCCCGCGGCACGCTGCGCAGCGACACCCCGTCGCCCTCGGACGCCGTTCTCGCCGGTACCTGCACCACCCCCGTCGCACGGGTCATCTGCCACTGCGGCCGGCTCACCACGCTGACCGCGTACGACCCCGACTTCCCGCCGGTCTGTCCCGGAGCGGGGCCGGAGGCCACACCGCATCCGCTGGCCATCAGGGCGGAGTGACCGATGTTCACGACGACGCTGGGCGAGGCGGCCCAGTTCGCGGGCCGTCGATTCGTCCGCGTCGTGCTGCTGCCCAGCCTGGTCTTCTGCTCCCTGCTGGTCGTCGTCGCGCTGGTCGGTGGAGAGCGGCCTCCCAGTGCCTGGCTGCATGCCTGGAGATCCCAACCCGTCGAGGTCAAGGTAGTGCTGGTGGGAGGTTTCCTGACCGCCGTCCTGCTCGTCTCCGCGTTGCTGGAATCGGCCCAGTCCGCCCTGCTGAGGTGCGCGGAGGGCTACTGGGGCCGGCTCGCGGACCTGTCGCTCGGCCGGTTCGGACGCCGCTGCCACCGGCTGCGGCTGCTGAGGTCTCCCGACGGATCGGCGCAGCACCTCTACCCGCCGAGATCTCGACCCCACGAGGTGAGACCGACCCGCCTGGGGAACATTCTCAAGGCCGCGGAGCTGTACCCGCAGTTGCGCTACGGAATCGATGCCGTCCTCGTGTGGCCCCGACTGTTCCATCTCCTCCCGGGAGGGTTGCTCGGAGCACTGGTGACGGCGCGGGCGGAGTTGTCCGCGCTCCTGGTACGTGCCGTCCTCTCCTGTGCCTTCGCTGTACTCGGCGCCGGCTGTGTGGCAGCCCGGGGAGGCCCGCCGGCCCTCCTGCTGTGTTGCCTGTGGGGCGGCATCCTGCTCGCATGGGCCTCCTACCGAGGCGCCCTCAACGCCGCGCTGGTCTACGGGCAGCACGTCCGGGTGGCCTTCGATCTGCACCGGATCGAACTCCTCGAGGCGCTCGGCGAGGAGCGGCCCCCCGGTCCGGACGCGGAGCGGGAACGCTGGAAGCGGATCTGTCTGTTCTGGCACCGAGGTGTTCCCACGCATCACGCGATCCCGCCGGCCGAGGGCCCGCGGACCGCTCCCGACGTTCCGGATGCGCGGACGGGCACGACCATCTCCCTGACCCAGTTGACCGTGGCGGTCGCTGCCGCCGTCGGACTCGTGGGAGCCCTGACCCTGTAGGCGTGACGCCCCCCACTCGTTCGTATCACGGTACGAACGGGCGGGCGTATTCTCGTACGGGGGTACCGCATGAAGAGGCCGCGTCTGTCCTAACCTGCGGAGATGATCAGGCATATGTCCGCGCGCCCCGCCCGGAGCCTCGGCCGGGTCCTCGAGGACTTCGGCCACACACTGCTGGACCTGGTGTACGGCGACCCCGAGGCGGCCGGGGAGATCGGCGGCGTCGGCATCCACGATCCGTACGACGAGCAGCACTACCCGGAGCACGCCATCGTGCTCGGTGTGGGCGTGCACGAAGCGGCGGAGATCGCCCGGCTCCTACGCGGTCTCGCCGCGCTCGGTGCCACCGCTCTCGTCGTCCGCGGTCCCGTCGCCGACGACGATGAGCTGGAGCACGTCGTGGACGAGACCGGCGTCGCTCTGCTCGCGCTCACCCGCGGAGCCTCCTGGGCCCAGCTGGCGGCGATGCTGCGCACCCTGCTCGCCGAGGGCGATGTCGGCGAGGCCGAGGAGCAGACCCTGGGCGGGGTGCCTTCGGGCGACCTCTTCGCCCTGGCCAACGCGATCGCCACCCTCCTCGACGCCCCCGTCACCATCGAGGACCGCCGCTCCCGCATCCTCGCCTTCTCCGGCCGGCAGGACGAGGCTGACACCGCCCGGGTGGAGAGCATCCTGGCCCGCCAGGTGCCCGAACGGTACCTGCGTCTCCACGAGGAACACGGCGTCTTCAAGGAGCTGTATCTCAGCGAGGGCCTGGTGCACGTCCCCGCGCCGACCTTCGGCGACGAGGTGGCGCTGCCGCGGGTCGCGGTGGCCGTGCGTGCCGGTGACGAGTACCTCGGGTCCGTATGGGCCGCGCTGCGCAAACCCCTCACCGAGGAGCGCGAACGGGCGCTCCTGGAGTCGGCCAAGCTCGTGGCCCTGCACATGCTCAGGCTCCGGGCCGGCACGGACGCGGAGAACCGACTGCGGGCCGACCTCGTCACCACCGCGCTGGAGGGAGGAGCGGGGGCGGTCGAGGCACTGGGCCGACTGGGGCTCGTCGACGAACCCACCCTCGTCATGGCCATGGGCCTGGCACCCGACCAGGGGGAGGACCACGCCCACGTCACCGCCGAGCGCCAGCGCCTGACCGGGGCCCTGTCCGTGCACCTCACCGCCGTCCAGCCGCGCTCCGCCGTCGCACTGCTCGGCGATGTCGCGTACGCGCTCTTCCCGGTGCCGGGAGACACCGCCCAGGCCCGGGAACGCGCTCTGGACGTGGCGTCGAACTTCCTGCGACGCACCGGCGGCCGGGCCGGCGTCGTCATCGGGATCGGCTCGGTGGCCGACGAGCCCGCCGCGCTCCCGCGCTCGCGGGCGAACGCCGACCGCGCGCTGCGGGTGCTGCTCAGCGGCCGGGCAGCCCAGCGCGTGGCCTCGATCGCCGACGTGTACGTCGACGCGCTGCTCATCGAGATGCGGGACCTCGCGCTCGCCCATCGCGACGAGCTGTCGGGTCCCCTCGCCCGGCTCGTGGCCTACGACGCCAAGCACAACGCCCACCTGGTGGAGACGCTGCGGGCATGGCTGGACGCCTTCGGGGACGTGATCACCGCTTCCGCGAGCGTGTTCGTCCACCCCAACACCTTCCGCTACCGGATCCGTCGGGTGGCCGAGGTGGGGGAGATGGACCTCCGGGATCCGGCCGCGAGGTTCGCCGCGATGGTGCAACTGCGCCTGCTGGGCCCGGGCGCGGGCCCCCGACGCGGCACCCACGACGGCGGCGGGACCGGAACCGACGGTTCGGATCCGACCGCCGCGTCGACGGGCTGAGACCTCAGGACGTCCACGTCGACGGG
>NZ_JBHTTQ010000163.1:0-10651 GCF_042794475.1 Streptomyces sp. NPDC056527 | reverse complement strand
AGCCACGCGACGTCGCCCCGGTCGGGGCGGGGTGGGGACGTCAGAGAGACGGGATCTCATGACGGAGCAGGGCACCAGAACAGGCCGCCTGCCGCTCGCTCGCGGCAGCGACAGGTCCGTACGAAGGCGGGCGCAGCGCCGCTACCCGCCGCGACGCTCCCGGCGGTCACTCGCCGGGGTGGCGCTCTTCGCGGCCGGTCTTGCGTTTCTGGGCGCGGTCGGTGCGACACCGAGCAGTGCCGTGTCACCACCCCTCGTGGGGCCCCACCCGGGAGGTCCGACGCGCTTCGTGCCCGGTCCCTGCCCGGAGGCGCCCGAGGAGATCCCCGGACGGTGCGGGTTCCTGGAGGTGCCCGAGAGCCGGAAACACCGCGGTGGACGGACCATCAAGCTGGCCGTCGCCATCATTCCGGCCGCGTCGACGAAACCGGTCGCGGACCCGGTGGTGTTCATGGAGGGGGGTCCGGGCGGCGACGCGATCGGGGCCATCCCCTTCCTGATCGATTCCGGCGTGAACCGGGATCGCGACCTGATCGTCATGACCCAGCGCGGCGGGCCCTACTCGCAGCCGTACCTCACCTGCCCGGAGATCGACCGCTTCAACGCGAGCGCCGTCGGACTGCGCTACGACGCGCCCTCGACCGGACGGCTGCTGGTACGAGCGGCGAAGGAGTGCCGGGACCGTCTGACGGCCGACGGAGTCCGGCTGAGCAGCTACAACACGACCGAGAACGCCGCCGACTTCGCCGATCTGCGCAAGGCGCTCGGCATCAAGCGGTGGAACGTCTACGGCTACTCCTACGGCACCGACCTGGCCCTCACGTACCTGCGCCGGCACCCCGACGGGATCCGCACGGTGACCATCGACTCGGTCGTGCCGCCACAGATCGTGAGCCTGCCGTGGGCCTGGGACAGCGCCCAGGAGGGGATCAACACGATCTTCGCGGCATGCGAGGCCCAGCCGAGCTGCAAGAGCCGCTACCCGGACCTCTCCCGCACGCTGACGGAGCAGGTCCGGCGCCTTGAGGCGAACCCGCTGACGCTGACGGTGCAGCCGCCCGGGGGCGGCAGCCCGGTGAAGGTCGTCCTCGACGGGGGCGCGCTGGTGAACCTGCTGGTCACCAACGGCGGCGCCCTTCCGGCCGCCGAGGTCCCCGCGGCGCTCGACGAACTCGCCCGCGGAAACCCGGAACGCCTGGCGCGGGCACAGGCCGCCGGCGCGGGGATTCCGGCCGTCCCCCAGGCCTACGGTCTGACGCATTCGGTGGTGTGCGCCGAGTGGGCACCGGGCTTCACGAAGTCCGACATCCTGAAGGCGGGGCGCCAGGCGTTCCCCGGGTGGCCGGACACGGTCCTGGCCCATGCGCCGCAGCTGCCTTTCCAGTACGACCTGTGCCGCGTCTGGAACGTCCCCGACCGCACCGCGATCCAGCGGGTGACCACCTTCAGCAAGGTGCCGACGCTGATCATCTCCGGGTCGTTCGACGCGAAGACCGGGGCGAGCTGGGGGCCGTACGCCGGCCGCACGCTGCCCCGCTCGACCGCCGTGCTGATTCCCGGTATCGGCCACTTCGTGGTCCCCCAGTCGCCCTGCGCGCAGAGCGTCCTGGCTTCCTTCCTCGCGCGTCCGACCTCGCCCGACACCAGTTGCGTGGCGGGGCTCGCACCGGGCCCGTTCACCATCACCCCTGAACCGGAGAACGCATGATGTCCCTCAGTCCACCCAGACACCGGCGCGCGTCGCGCCGGTTCCCGGCCACGCTGGCCGGAGCCACGGTCGGTGCCCTCGTGATCGGCCTGGCCGCAATGCCCGCCCGGGCCGAGTCCGGCGACGGATCGCCGCTCGGCACGGTCGCCCGGACGGCGGGCGACGCCCGCTTCGTGCCCGGCCCCTGCCCGCGGACGGCGGACCCGATCCCCGATCTGGAGCGCGCCCGCTGCGGAACGCTCACCGTCCCCGAGAAGCGCTCCCACCGCAAGGGACGAAAGATCACCCTCGCGGTCGCGATCATCCCGGCGGTCACCAGCAGACCGGCACCCGATCCGATCGTGTGGCTCGCCGGCGGGCCCGGTGACGACGCGGTCTCCGAGATCCCGATGGCGGTCTCCGGCGGTCTGAACCGCGACCGCGACGTGATCTTCATGTCCCAGCGCGGAACCTACTCGGCCGACCCGGAGCTCACCTGCCGGAACATCGACGAGTTCGCAGCGGACTCCCTCGATCTCGTCTTCGGTGCGCCGTCCACCGGACGCCTGCACGTCGAGCAGACGCGGAAATGCCGCGATCTGCTGGTGAGCCGCGGGGCCGACCTCAGCGCCTACAACGGCACCGAGAGCTCCGCCGACTACGACGGCCTGCGCAAGGCGCTGGGCATCAAGCAGTGGAACGTGTTCGGCATCTCCTACGGCACCGACCTGGCGCTCCAGTACATGCGACTGCACCCGAAGGGCATCCGGTCGGTCGGCATCGACGGCGTCCTGCCGCCGTCCCTGGCCGGCGGGGCCGTGACCTGGAAGGCCGCACGAGAGGGCTTCGACGGCATCTTCAAGGCCTGCGCGGAGCAGCCCGCCTGCAACACCCGCTATCCGAACCTCAAGGCCGTCTTCGAGCGCCTCGTGGTCGAGCTCGAAACCCGACCGATCACGACGACCGTCACGGTGCCGGGCCACCCGGAGCCGGTGAAGGTCACGCTGGACGGCGGGCTGCTGGTGAACTGGCTGACCTTCGCCAGCCACCTCGCGGCCGGAGTGCCCCGTTCCATCGACGAACTGGCGCATGGCAACCCGCAGCGGATCGCCGAGCAGTACGCGGGCGGGAAGCTCAGCCCGCAGGCCATCGGAAGGGTCTCCCACGGGCTCGTCTTCGGCGTCTTCTGCAGGGAGTGGACCCCGTTCGAGAGCGAGGCCGACGTGATCCGGGCCGGCCGGCGCGCGTTCCCGTCGTTCCCCCGCTCGGTACTGGCCAACGCTCCGCTTCTCAGCTGGATGCACGCGGACTGCCGCGCCTGGGACGTCCCCCCGGCGGACCCCTCGATCCGGCAGCGGACGTACAGCGACATCCCGACCCTCGTCCTGTCGGGCGGGTTCGACTCCCAGACGGCGCCGAGCAGCGGGCCGTACGCCGCCCGCACGCTGAGCCGGTCCACCGCCGTCACGGTCCCCTACGTCGCCCATGTCGTCTTCGCCGACTCGCCGTGCGCGCAGACGATCACCCGCTCGTTCTTCAACACGCCGACCGGGCCGGACACGGGATGCCTCGCCGGTCTCCAGCCGCCCGTGTTCGAGACCGTGACATGAGGCCGTGGGCGGCCGTCCTCCCGTGAGGGCGGCCGCCCTCACGAGGGCCCGCGGTGGCGCGGAACTCGCGGGTCGGGCTCGCGGGTCGGGCCGCCTAGAACCCGCCGCCGCCGAAGTCCCCGCCTCCGCCGAAGTCGCCGAAGCCGCCACCACCGCCGAAGTCGCTCGACCCGAAGTCTCCGGAGCTGAAGTCGCCTCCGGAGAAGTCGCCGCCCTCGAACTCCCCGCCGCCGTACTCGGAGGCGTAGGCCGGGGTGGCGAGCATCGAGCCGAGCAGGGTGCCGGCGAGGAGGCCGGGGAGCAGTCCGCCGCCGAAGTAGCCGCCGGCCCACGGGCCGTACGCCGGTCCCGCCTCCCAGTACGGGCGGCGGCCGTCGTAGGTGTCGACGGTGCGGGCCAGCGGGTCCTGGCCGTCGTCGAGGCGGGCTGCGTCGGCGGCGCAGACCGGGACCTCGCGGGCGGTTCCGCCGGCCGGGGTCCAGGTCCGGTCCTCGACGGAGGGGCCGTGGCGCGGGTCGAAGAAGCAGGGGGGACGGCGCTCGGGCAGCGGCCTGGACTCGCGGCGGGCGGCCAGGACGGCGAGCGAGTAGCGGCCGTCCTCCAGCTGCTGGGTCACCGGTTTGACCTCGTGCGGACGCGTGGCGGAGCCCATCAGTGACTTGGCCTTGTCGTACGAGTCCAGCGCCCGCTCGTAGTCACCGCGCATGGCGTCGTCGGCGCCGGCCTCGGCCGGGTGGAAGTCGAGGCGTTCGAGCTCCTCGCCGAAGGCGGTGATGTCCTCGTCGACGACGACCCGGAGCTTCTCCAGGGCCTCACGCTCCTCGGCCTCCTTGCGGAGCCGCTTGCGCCGGACGACCGTGTACGCGCCCGCGCCACCGGCGACCACGACCGCGCCGAGAGTGATCAGTCCGCCGACGGGAACGCCGTCGTCGGCGCTCGCCGTGGACCAGGTGGAGGGGGCGGTGCCGGACATCGTCGGCAGCGCCTGGTCGACGAAGTTGTTCAGCTCGGTGGCGGCGTCCACCCCGGGCTGGCGTACGGAGGTGACCAGGTTGTCCACGGCCTGCGCGGACATCACCGAGCGGTCGGCGGCGGCGTCGAACCCGTCACCGAGCCGGACCGCGTACAGGCCCGTCACCCCGGTCTGGGTGCGCAGATTGCGCAGCAAGTTCTCGGGCGGATACTCGCTGGACGCGGGCAGCACGGCGACGAACAGCGGCTTGTCGGCGTCCTCGATCTTCTGGGCGAGGGCGTCCGCTTCGGCCGTCGAGAGCTGGTCGGCGGCGTCCGGATCGACGTACACCGGGCCCTGCTTCAGTGCCGCGCCGGCGTCCTGGATCCCGGTGATCCCGGCCCCCGCGGCGGGGGCCAGGACCAGGAGCAGCAGCATGGCCAGCCCGGCGAGGGCCGACAGGAGGTGGAACGGCCTGGTCCTCATACCATCGAAACTACCCCTAATGGGCGATTGCGAGACATTGAGGACGCAAGGTTGTGGTCTACTCCGCCGGGTCGACGCCCACGCGCAGCAGTCCGTAGGTGAACGCGTCCTCCAGCGCCTGCCAGGACGCGGCGATCACGTTCTCGCCGACGCCGACCGTCGACCACTCGGCGTTGCCGTCGCTGGTGGTGATCAGGACACGGGTCGTGGACTCCGTGCCGTGGCGGCCCTCCAGGATGCGGACCTTGTAGTCCACCAGCTCGAACTTGGCCAGCTGCGGGTAGATCCGCTCCAGGGCCACCCGCATCGCCCGGTCGAGGGCGTTGACGGGACCGTTGCCCTCGGCGGTGGCGACGATCCGCTCGCCCTTGGCCCAGAGCTTCACGGTCGCCTCGTTGGCGTGGGTGCCGTCGGGCCGGTCCTCGACGATCGCCCGCCAGGACTCGGTACGGAAGTAGCGGCGCGGCCGCCCCTCCACCTCCTCGCGGAGCAGCAGCTCAAAGGAGGCGTCGGCGGCCTCGTAGGTGTAGCCGGAGAGCTCGCGCTCCTTGACCCGCTCGACGACACGGGCGACCAGTGCACGGTCGCCGCCGAGGTCGACGCCGAGCTCCTTGCCCTTCAGCTCGATGGAGGCGCGCCCGGCCATGTCGGAGACGAGCATCCGCATGGTGTTGCCGACGAGCTCGGGGTCGATGTGCTGGTAGAGGTCGGGGTCGACCTTGATCGCGGAGGCGTGCAGCCCGGCCTTGTGCGCGAAGGCGGAGACGCCCACGTACGGCTGATGGGTCGAGGGCGTCAGGTTGACGACCTCGGCGATCGCGTGCGAGATGCGGGTCATCTCGGCGAGCGCGCCCTGGGGCAGGACCCTCTTGTCGTACTTCAGCTCCAGCGCAGCGACCACGGGGAAGAGGTTGGCGTTGCCGACCCGCTCGCCGTAGCCGTTGGCGGTGCACTGGACGTGCGTGGCGCCCGCGTCGACGGCGGCGAGGGTGTTGGCGACGGCGCAGCCGGTGTCGTCCTGCGCGTGGATGCCCAGCCGGGCGCCGGTGTCGGCGATGACGGTGGCGACGACGGCCTGGACCTGGGCGGGGAGCATTCCGCCGTTGGTGTCGCAGAGGATCACGACGTCGGCGCCGGCCTCGTGCGCGGCACTGACGACGGCCTTGGCGTACTGCGGGTTCGCCTTGTAGCCGTCGAAGAAGTGCTCGCAGTCGACGAAGACGCGCCGGCCCTGGGAGCGCAGGTGGGAGACGGTGTCGCGGACCATCTCCAGGTTCTCGTCCAGGGTGGTGCGAAGGGCCAGCTCGACATGCCGGTCGTGCGACTTGGCGACCAGGGTGATCACGGGCGCGCCGGAGTCGAGCAGCGCCTTGACCTGCGGGTCCTCGGCCGCGTTGCCGCCCGCCCTGCGGGTCGCGCCGAACGCGACGAGCCGCGCGTTCTTGAACGTGATCTCCTTCTGGGCGCGGGCGAAGAACTCCGTGTCACGCGGGTTGGCGCCGGGCCAGCCGCCCTCGATGAACCCCACTCCGAACTCGTCGAGGTGCCGCGCGATGGTCAGCTTGTCAGCGACGGTGAGGTTGATTCCTTCACGCTGCGCTCCGTCGCGCAGCGTCGTGTCGAAGACATGGAAGCTGTCGTCGAGACGCGGGCTCTCGTCGGTCTCCGTGGTCATGGCTGTGATGGCTCCTGTCGGATGTGGCTCCGGAAGGTCTGGATCCACTTGCCCCCATTCTCACGCGCTGTCCGTTTCCGACGACGGTGGGGCCGGAAAACGAAAAAACCTCTCGCGGGTGCGAGAGGTCTGCGCGCGGGTCTGGGGCACGGTGTCCACTGCCGCGGGGGTCGAGTCGCGGTTCAGCAGCCACTGCGGACCGGCGCGCTGCTGCCCATAATCATCGTGGTAGCGAGCACGTCGGCAGTCTGCCACACCCGTGCGGCCCGCGGGATGCGGGTCTCAGGATGCGGGCAGCCCCGACGGGCGGCGCCCGTCGGGGCTGCGAAAGGTCAGCGCGTGGACGCGGGCGCGGCGTCCGTCGCGGTCCGTGCCGGGGTCTCGCCGGTCCTGCCCACCCGGCCCAGGTCGATGTCCCGGGTCTCGCGCATGGACAGGTAGACGATCAGCGAGACGGCCGCGCAGCCCGCGACGTACCAGTAGAAGCCGGACTCCATCCCCGCGTCCTTGAACCACAGCGCCACGTATTCGGCGGTACCGCCGAAGAGCGCGTTGGCGATGGCGTACGGCAGGGCGACGCCGAGCGCCCGGATGCCGGTCGGGAAGAGCTCCGCCTTCACACAGGCGTTGATCGAGGTGTAGCCGGTGATGACGACCAGCGCGAGGAGGGAGAGGCCGAGCGCCGGCCAGAAGGAGCCCGCGCTCCGGAGCATCGTCATGATCGGCACGGTGAGGAAGGTGGAACCGACCGCGAAAGTGATCAGAAGCGGTCGGCGGCCGATCCGGTCGGACAGCCGGCCCGCGAGCGGCTGCAGACAGGCGAAGACGATGAGCGCGCAGAAGGAGACCAGGGTCGCGGTCTGCTTGGGCAGCCCCGCGGAGTTGGAGAGGTACTTCGTCAGATAGGTGGTGTACGTGTAATAGGCCACCGTGCCGCCCATGGTGAGGGCGATGACGAGGAACGCCTCGCGCCTGTGCGCCCACAGCGCCTTGAGCGTGCCCTTCTCGCCGCTCGCCACGCCGTCGTCCGCCGTCTCCTCGTAGACCTCCGTCTCCAGCATGTTGCGCCGCAGATAGAAGACGACGGCCGCGCCGAGCGCGCCGATGATGAACGGGATGCGCCAGCCCCAGCTGTGCAGCGCCTCGGTGGACATGGTGCGCTGGAGGACGATCTGCAGGCCGAGACCGAGGATCTGACCGGCCGTCATCGAGACGTACTGGAAGCTGGAGGCGAAGCCGCGGTGCTGCGGTGCCGAGGCCTCGGTCAGATAGGTCGCGCTGGCCGCGTACTCACCGCCGACCGAGAGGCCCTGGAGGAGCCGGGCGATCAGCAGGACCGCGGCGCCGCCGTAGCCGGCGACGGAGTAGGTCGGCGCGACGGCGATCAGTAGGGCGGAGGCGGACATCAGCGTCACGGTGAGGGTCAGCGCCGCCTTGCGGCCCTTGCGGTCGCCGACGCGGCCGAGCAGCCAGCCGCCGACGGGGCGCATGAAGAAGCCGACCGCGAAGATGCCGGCGGTGTTCATGAGCTTGGCGGTGTCATTGCCCTCGGGGAAGAACGCCCCCGCGAAGTACGTCGCGAAACTCGCGTACACGAACCAGTCGAACCACTCGACCATGTTGCCGGCCGAGCCGACCCAGATCTTCTTCCAGTGCTCTCGTCCCATGGAGCGGAACCGTGCCGGAGATCACGTCGGCGCAACAAGGGTGTAGCCCGCAACGATCAGGAGTACTTACGTTCGTTGAGTTCGCAGCAACAAGGTTTCGGCTACGAACTCCCGTACATGTGCGATGACTTGATCGCGACCGGTGCCGGGGATCCCGACCGCGACATGGACGCTGAACCCGTCGAGCAGGGCCCGCATCCGGGCCGCGTACCGGTCGGGGTCGACCGCCCGGAACTCCCCGCGCGAGACCCCCTCGGCGATCAGGGCGACGAGATCCCGGTGCCAGGCGCCCTCGATGGCGGCCTGGCGGGCACGGGCGTCGTCGTCGGCGTTCTGGGACCGGTTCCAGACTTCGAGCCAGAGGGTCCAGTGGGGGTCGCGGGGGCCGTCGGGGACGTAGACGTCGATGTACCCGTCGAGCCGCTCGCGGGCGCTGCCCGGCCGCGAGAGCAGCGCGCTCCGCTCGGTGCCGAGCCGCCCCTCGCTCCACTCCAGGGTCTGCAGCAGCAGCTCGTCCTTGGTGCGGAAGTAATAGAGCAGGTGCCCACTGCTCATCCCGACCTCGCGCCCGAGCCCGGCCATGGTCAGCCCGTCGAGTCCGCGCTCGGCGATGGTGTCCATGGCGGCGGCGAGCAGCTCCTCGCGGGGAGGGGCGGCGTTGTTGCGACGCCGGGGTCCGGCGGGGTTGATGCGGGTCACTCGTCTGTTCTACCTCACGCTCCCGTCGGCGTTCCGACCGAAGGCGGCCTCCAGGACGGCGGGGAGGTCCTCGGCGGGCACGGTCGCGCGCAGCTCCGCGAACACGGGCCCGAACTGCTCGTCGTCGATCACGCCGAGGTACTCCTCGCGCAGCCCGCGGATGATCTCGACGAGCTCGGGCCGCAGCCCCATCCACCCCCGTGAGGTGCGGATCTCCTCGTCCACGTGCTCCATGAACCAGCGCATGACGTCGTACGGGATCCGGTGGTGCCCCGACCCGGGGTCGACGCATACGGTCGGCTCCCGCGCCGGGTCCTCGTCGGGCACGACGGCCATCAGCACGGTCCGGTCGTCGGCGACGTGGTCCAGCTCCAGGTACCAGGCGTCGTCCGGTACGGAGTACAGGATCCGGAGCGCGTAGTCGGTGCCCTCGTGGGAGATCAGCGGCATGGCCGCAGGCTGCCACGGAGCCTGCGGCCTCCGCCAAGGGATTTCAGACCTTCGGCTGCTGCTGCGTGATGCAGTGGATGCCGCCCCCACCCGCGAAGATGCCACGCGCGTCGACCAGCGTGACGATCCGCTCCGGGAAGAGCCGGCGGAAGATGCCGGCCGCGATCTCGTCGTTGGGGTCGTCGAAGCCGCACAGGACCACGCCGCCGTTGCAGAGGTAGTGGTTGATGTACGAGTAGTCGACCCAGTCGCCCTCCTCGTCCTTCAGGACGGTCGGCGCCGGGATCTCGACGACCTCCAGCCGCCGGCCCTTCGCGTCCGTCTGGCGGCTGAGGAGGTCGACGTACATCCGCGAGCGCTCGTAGTCCGGGTGGCCCGGGTCCTGCTGGCTGTGGACGACCACGACCCCCGGCTTGGCGAAGGCGGCGACGATGTCCACGTGGCCCTGGGTGCCGTACATGCCGTAGTCGCCGGAGAGGCCGTGCGGGAGCCAGATCGCCTTGGTGGTGCCCAGCTTCGCGTGGATCTCCGCCTCGACCTCCGCGCGGGTCCACTCGGGGTTGCGGCCGGCACCGAGCTGGACGGTGTCGGTCAGCAGGACCGTTCCCTCACCGTCGACGTGGATCGCGCCGCCCTCGTTGACCAGGGTGCTGCTCAGCACCGGCACGTCGATCAGGTCCGCCACATGACGGGCGATCTTGGAGTCGTGCTCCCAACGGGCCCAGTCCTGCGCGCCCCAGCCGTTGAACACCCAGTCCACGGCGGCGAGCTCGGAGCCGTTCGTGACGAACGTCGGGCCGATGTCGCGCATCCAGGCGTCGTCCAGCTCGCGCTCGACCAGGTCGACCGCGTCGCCCAGCAGCTCGCGCGCGGAGTCCAGCTGGCCGGGTCCGACCACCATGGTCACCGGCTCGAAGCGGCGTACGGCGCGGGCCACGGACGCCCACGCGGTACGGGCCGCGGCCAGCTCCTCGTCGTTGGTGAAGGTGGGGTTCGGGCCGGGCCAGGCCATCCACGTGCGCTCGTGGGGGGCCCACTCGGGCGGCATTCGGAAGGTCATGGGAGCAGTCCTCAGAGGAAGTAGAGACGGTTCAGGGAGATGGAGTCGGCCGGCTCGGAGCGGATCGGTTCGCCGTCCAGCGATACGAGTCCGGTCCGGCCGTCCACCCCCACCTGGCCGATACGGGAGTTCAGGAGCAGGTTTCCGGGGCCGATGCCGCGGGTGCCGCGGACGGCGACCCGGCGACGGCGGGTCGGCATCGCGTCGGAACCGAGGTCGACGGCGGCCTGGGCGACGAACGCGACCGAGATGTCGGCCGGCGTCGCTCCATGGGCTCCGAACAGTGGTCCGAGGACGAGGGGTTCGCAGGTGTCGGTGGCGGCGTTGGGGTCACCGGTCACGCCCCACGCGGGGAAGCCGTTCTT
>NZ_JBHTTQ010000162.1:0-10932 GCF_042794475.1 Streptomyces sp. NPDC056527 | reverse complement strand
GGGCCGGGGCGCATCGCCCCGGCCCTCCGCCGTACTCACGCCACGACTACTTCTTGCGGCCGCGCTTCTCGCGGACGCGGACGGAGATGTGGATCGGGGTGCCCTCGAAGCCGAACTCCTCGCGCAGCCGGCGCTCGACGAAGCGGCGGTAGCCGGCCTCCAGGAAGCCGGAGGCGAAGAGCACGAACCGGGGCGGCTTGGTGCCCGCCTGCGTACCGAAGAGGATGCGGGGCTGCTTGCCGCCGCGGATCGGGTGCGGGTGGGCGGCGACCAGCTCGCCGAGGAAGGCGTTCAGCCGGCCGGTGGGGACGCGGGTCTCCCAGCCTGCGAGCGCGGTCTCGATGGCCGGGACGAGCTTGTCCATGTGGCGGCCGGTCTTGGCGGAGACGTTGACCCGCGGCGCCCAGGCGACCTGCTGCATCTCGGTCTCGATCTCGCGCTCCAGGTAGTAGCGCCGCTCCTCGTCCAGCTCGTCCCACTTGTTGTAGGCGATGACGAGCGCGCGGCCCGACTCGACCGCCATGGTGATGATGCGCTGGTCCTGGACCGAGATGTTGTCGGTGGTGTCGATCAGGACGACCGCGACCTCGGCCTTCTCGACCGCGGCGGCGGTGCGCAGGGAGGCGTAGTAGTCCGCGCCCTCCTGGAGGTGGACCTTCTTGCGGATACCGGCGGTGTCCACGAACTTCCAGGTCTTGCCACCGAGCTCGATCAGCTCGTCGACCGGGTCGCGGGTGGTTCCCGCCAGCTCGTTGACGACCACACGGTCCTCGTTGGCGACCTTGTTCAGGAGCGAGGACTTGCCGACGTTCGGGCGGCCGATGAGGGCGATGCGGCGCGGGCCGCCGATCGCGTTGCCGAAGGTCTGCGCGGGGGCCTCGGGCAGGGCCTCCAGGACGGCGTCGAGCATGTCGCCCGTACCGCGGCCGTGCAGCGAGGAGACCGGGTACGGCTCGCCGAGGCCCAGCGACCACAGGGCGGTGGCGTCGGCCTCGCCGGAGGGGCCGTCGACCTTGTTGGCGCAGAGCACGACGGGCTTGCCGGCGCGGCGCAGCAGCTTGACGACGGCCTCGTCGGTGTCGGTGGCGCCGACGGTGGCGTCCACGACGAAGACACAGGCGTCGGCCGCCTCGATGGCGTACTCGGCCTGGGCGGCGACGGAGGCGTCGATGCCGAGGACGTCCTGCTCCCAGCCACCGGTGTCGACGACCTTGAAGCGGCGGCCGGCCCACTCGGCCTCGTAGGTGACGCGGTCACGGGTGACGCCGGGCTTGTCCTCGACCACGGCCTCACGGCGGCCGATGATCCGGTTCACCAGGGTCGACTTGCCGACATTGGGGCGGCCGACGACGGCGAGGACGGGGAGCGGGCCGTGCCCTGCCTCCTCGATCGCGCCTTCGACCTCCTCGATGTCGAAGCCCTCTCCCGCGGCGAGCTCCATGAACTCCGCGTACTCGGCGTCGCCAAGTGCCCCGTGGTCGTGCTGGTCGTTCATGAAGTCCGTTCCTTGATCATTCGTGGTCGGTGGGTGCGAACCCACTACTCAGAGTCTCACTCAGCGCCCGGTGAGGCGCCTGGCGTTCTTCAGGTGGGCGGTCAGCCGCTCCTGAATGCGTACGGTGGCGTCGTCCAGCGCCTTGCGGGTGCGCCGGCCGCTGCCGTCGCCGGCCTCGAAGGCGTCACCGAAGACGACGTCGACGCGGGCGCGCAGCGGGGGCAGCGCCTTGACCAACCGTCCGGGGCGGTCGGAACTTCCCAGGACGGCCACCGGGACGATCGGCGCGCCGCTGCGGACGGCGAAGTAGGCGAGGCCGGCCCGCAGCGAGGCGAAGTCGCCCTCGCCGCGGGTGCCCTCGGGGAAGATCCCGAGGACGCCGCCGTGATCCAGGACCGCCAGGGCGTTGCCTATGGCGTTCCGGTCCGTGCTGTGGCGGTCCACCTTGAGCTGCCCGATGCCCTCCAGGAAGGTCCCGAGGGGCCCCACGAACGCTTCCTTCTTGATCAGGAAGTGCACGGGACGGGGGGCGGTGCCCATGAGCATGGGGCCGTCGATGTTGTGCGCGTGGTTGACGGCGAGGATGACGGGGCCGGAGGCCGGCACCCGCCACGCGCCGAGGACGCGCGGCTTCCACAGGCCGTACATCAGCCCGATGCCGATGCCGCGCCCGACCGCGGCACCCCGCTCGGAGGGCTGGGTCACTTCGCGGCCGTCCTCTTCTCCTCCACCAGGGTCACGACGCACTCGATGACCTGGTCCAGGGTGAGGTCCGTGGTGTCGACCTCGACGGCGTCGCCGGCCTTGGCGAGCGGGGAGGTCTTACGGCTGGAGTCGGCCGCGTCCCGCTTGATCAGGGCCTGCTGGGTGGCGGCCACGTCGGCGCCCTTGAGCTCGCCGGAGCGGCGGGCCGCGCGGGCCTCGGGGGACGCGGTGAGGAAGATCTTGAGGTCGGCGTCCGGCAGGACGGTCGTGCCGATGTCACGGCCCTCGACCACGATGCCGCCCTCGGCGTTCTTCGCGATGGTCCGCTGGAGCTCGGTGATCAGGGCCCGCACCTCGGGGACGGCGCTGACGGCGCTGACCTTGGAGGTGACCTCCTCGGTACGGATGGGCCCGGCGGCGTCGGCCCCGTCGACGGTGATCGTCGGGCGGGCCGGGTCGGTGCCGGAGACGATGACGGGCTTGGCGGAGGCGTTGGCGACGGCCTCGGCGTCGTTGACGTCGACGCCGTTGCTGATCATCCACCAGGTGATCGCCCGGTACTGCGCGCCGGTGTCCAGGTAGTTCAGCCCCAGCTTGGCGGCAACCGCCTTCGAGGTGCTCGACTTGCCCGTGCCGGAGGGCCCGTCGATGGCGACGATCACGGTTTCCACGGTGGGGAACACCTTCCTGGGGTGAGCGGTGCAGGCCTCGCGGGATGCGGGGGGCCACCACAAGGTTACCGACTGGCGACCACCCGTTCGGCCCCCACCTTCTCGGGCAGCGGATTCCGCGGGCCGGCGCCCCCGGACAGCAGTCCGGGGAAGCCCGTCCGAGCGGCCCGCCCGTACGACCGGCCGGTGCCACCGGGCCGGGCCGGCGGGCGGTGCCCCCGAGCCGCTAGCTCGTCCTGAGCGCCCAGCCCCGTTCCTTCAGCGCCTCGCCGAGGACCGGCGCCGCCGAGGGGGTCACCATCAGCTGGACCAGACCCGCCTGCTGACCGGTGGCGTGCTCGATGCGGACGTCCTCGACGTTGACGCCCGCCCGGCCCGCGTCCGCGAAGATGCGGGCGAGCTCGCCGGGCTGGTCGCTGATGAGGACGGCGACGGTCTCGTACTGCGCCGGGGCGGCGCCGTGCTTGCCCGGGACCCGGGCGCGCCCCGCGTTGCCGCGGCGCAGGACGTCCTCGACGCCGCTCGTGCCCTCCCGGCGCTTCTCCTCGTCCGTGGACTCCAGGGAGCGGAGCGCCCGGACCGTCTCGTCCAGGTCGGCGGCGACGCCCGCGAGGACGTCCGCCACCGGCCCGGGGTTCGCCGAAAGGATCTCGACCCACATGCGCGGGTCGGAGGCGGCGATCCGGGTGACGTCACGGATGCCCTGCCCGCACAGCCGTACCGCCGTCTCGTCCGCCTCCTCCAGGCGCGCGGCGACCATCGACGACACCAGCTGAGGGGTGTGGGAGACGAGCGCGACCGCGCGGTCGTGGGCGTCCGCGTCCATGACGACCGGGACGGCGCGGCAGAGCGCGACCAGCTCCAGGGCCAGGTTGAGGACCTCGGTGTCGGTGTCACGGCCGGGCGTGAGGACCCACGGGCGCCCCTCGAAGAGGTCCGCCGTCGCCGCCAGCGGGCCGGAGCGCTCCTTCCCGGACATCGGATGCGTGCCGATGTACGCGGTGAGGTCGAGTCCCAGCTCCTCCAGCTCGCGCTTCGGCCCGCCCTTGACGCTCGCCACGTCCAGGTAGCCGCGCGCGAGACCGGCCCGCATGGCCTCGGCGAGCGTGGTCGCGACGTGGGCCGGGGGTACGGCGATGATCGCGAGGTCGACGCGGCCCTCGGGCGCGTCGTCCGTACCGGCGCCGAGCGCCGCCGCGGTCCGGGCGCTGGCCGGGTCGTGGTCGCGGAGGTGGACGGCGATGCCCCGCCCGGCGAGGGCGAGCGCCGCCGAGGTGCCGATCAGGCCGGTTCCGATGACGAGTGCGGTTCTCACCGGGCGACGTCCTCACGCGTGAGGGCCGCCGCGCCGAGGGAACCCGCGCACGCCGGCGCCTCGACCCGTCCGTCCGTGTCTCCGGCCTCGTCCTTCGCCGGCTGGACGGCGCCTCGGACCGCTCGTACCGCCACCTGATGCTCCTTACCCGACCTACGAAACCTTGCGAGAGTGCTCCGATCAGCCTAGTCAGCGGGGCGGACACACCGTCACCGGCGACCGACCTCCGAGACAGGGGACGCCGGTGCGCCGGGCCGGTGTCAGAGGTTCTGCCGGCGGACGAGGTCCTCCAGCGACTCACCGCTCTGCGGCAGCGAGCCGCTCGGGGTGAGCTTGTCCACGACCTGCGGCAGGGACCTGGCGATCTCGTCGGCCGCCTCCTGGGGGCTGACACCGGCGTCCTGCGCGACCTTCTGCAGGGTGTCGTCCGGCAGGGCCTGCGCGATCTCCGGACCGCTGACCGGCTGGTTCTGCCCGGTACCGACCCAGGACTGCGCCTGGTCGACGAGGCCCGAGCTCGTCAGCATGTCCATCAGACCGCCGAGAGGGTTGCCTCCGTCGCTGCCGCCCTTGCCGGCCATCAGGGCGCCGAGCAGGGGGCCGAGGATGGTGCCGCCACCGGCGCTCTGCCCGGTACCGCTGCCTCCGAGGAGGCCTCCGAGGAGACTGCCGAGATCGTTGCCTGCCATCGCTCTGCCTTTCGTCCGGTACGGAACACGGTCAATGTCACGCAAACCGGAAAGTGCCGCCACTCGGGGTATTCGGGGTGTGCGGCGGCCGCGATACAACTGTCGGCATGTTGCTGCACGTCGTACCGCTGGACGAATGGTCCGCCGATCCCGAACTCCCCTATGCGCCGCCGTCGCTGGCCTCGGAGGGCTTTGTCCACTGCTCGCCGGACGAGACGGCCGCGCTGACCGTCGCCGACGCGCACTACCGCGGCGTCCACGGCCCGCTCCTGGTCCTCGTCCTGGACGAGTCCCGGCTGAGTGCGGAGATCCGCTGGGAGGGGTCGGAGGACATGCTCTTCCCGCACGTGTACGGGCCGATCGAGCGGGCGGCCGTCACGGCCGTCCTGGAGGTGCGCCGGGACACGGACGGCCGTGCGAGGGAGCTGACGCCCTGGATCTAGGCGTGTTTGCGAGCCACCGGTGGGGTGCGCCATCAAGCTGTACGGCATGAATCCAGAAGCCACGCCCCGTCGTACCGTGCTGCTGGCCGGTGCGGGTTCCGCCGCCGCCCTGGCCACCGGCTGCGGCTCGGACGGAGACGGCGACGCGACCGCCTCGCCGACGCCCCCGGACACCACGGCACCCACCACGTCGGAGCCGGCGACCTCGTCGCCCACGACGGAGGCGACCTCCGAGCCCGCCGGGGAGGAACTCACCGAGACAGCCGACATCCCGGTCGGCGGGGGCACCATCTTCAAGGAGGAGAAGGTCGTCGTCACCCAGCCCACGGCCGGAGACTTCAAGGCGTTCTCGGCGATCTGCACCCACCAGGGCTGCATCGTCGCCAAGGTCGAGAACGGCACGATCGACTGTGCCTGTCACGGCTCCAAGTTCCGTATCACGGACGGCTCGGTGGTCAACGGCCCCGCCACGCGCCCGCTCCCGGCCGAGGAGATCACCGTGTCGGGGGACTCGATCAGCCTCGCGTAGCCTGTCGCGCATGACTCCGACGGACCTGGTGCGCGACCACACGATCTACTCCTGCGTCATGGGGTCGCGCGCTTTCGGTCTGGACACCGAGGGAAGCGACACCGACCGCCGGGGCGTCTTCCTCGCCCCGACCCCGCTCTTCTGGCGCTTCGACAAGCCGCCGGCGCATGTCGAGGGGCCGGGCGAGGAGCAGTTCAGCTGGGAGCTGGAACGCTTCTGCGAGCTGGCCCTGCGCGCCAACCCCAACGTCCTGGAGTGCCTGCACTCCCCCGTGGTCGAGCACATCGACGACACCGGCCGCGAACTGGTCGCGTTGCGCGAGGCGTTCCTCTCCCGTCAGGCGCACCAGACCTTCGTGCGGTACGCGGGCGGGCAGCGCAGGAAGCTCGACGCGGACGTCCGCCAGTACGGGGAGCCGCGCTGGAAGCACGCCATGCACCTGCTGCGGCTGCTGATGAGCTGCCGTGACCTGCTGCGGACCGGCGAGCTGACGATCCACGTCGGCGACGAGCGCGAACGCCTCCTCGCGGTGAAGCGCGGCGAGATCCCCTGGACCGAGGTCGAGTCCTGGATGGCGGTCCTCACGGAGGAGGCCGACAAGGCCTCCACCACGAGTCCCCTCCCGGCGGCCCCGGACCACGCCCGCGTCCAGGACTTCCTGATCCGCGCCCGCCGCGCCTCAGCGCTGAGCGTGCTCTAGCCGGGTCCGTACGACGAAGTCGTGCAGCGCGTCGTGGGCCCCCGGGGCGTCCCCGAGCCCCGAGGCTGCCTGCGCCGCGTCCAGGACCCCGTGCAGCGCCTCCACGTCCGCGCGGACGCGTGCCGGGTCCACCTCGGCCGCTCCGTGCTCGGCGGCCGCCTTCGCGTCGATCAGCTCGGGGACGTACGCGGGGGCCTCCGCCACCACCCCCACCAGCGTGGGCAGATGGGCCTGGATCTCGCCGGACCGCATCAGATGGATGCCGGTGAGCAGCGCCCGGAGGGTGTAGAGCAGCGGCTTCAGCTCCTCGGTCTTCTCGAAGAGACGCCACTGTGTCGCGGCGAAACCACGGTAGTGATGCGCGTGGTGGGTGGTGAGGACCCCCGGCACCAGAGAGATCAGCTCGGCGTGGGCCTCCGAGGTATGGGCCACCAACGGGGAGAGCAGCTGCTCCAGTACGTAGCCGTTGCGCCGCAGCATGAGCCGGACGAACTTCCGCAGATCGTGCGTGACGAGGTCCATCTCGACGCCGTCCCGGTCCCACATCCGGGACCGGGTCTCCTCCGGCTCACGCAGCCCGATGAGCCCCTCCACCGGCAGCAGATGGACACCCCGCAGGTCCACGTCCGAGTCCCGGGACGGGAATCCGTACAGATGCGCGCCGGACACGGTGGCGAAGACCAGGGGATCGGGCTGTTCCGCCACGACGGCGGAGAGGTCGACTTCGGGTACGAGAGCTACGGTCATGGCCCAAGCTTCCCAGGGCGCTGTCAGACGTCCCAGAGGGCGCCCAGCGCCACCAGTTCACTGCGGTGCTCGATCCGCTCCTCCCATTCCTTCGGCCACGCCTCCGCGCCCAGGTGGGCGCCGGCGAACGCGCCCGCGAGGCAGGCGATCGAGTCCGAGTCGCCGCGCGTGCAGGCGGCTCGGCGCAGCGCGGTGACGGGGTCCTCGGGGAAGAGCAGGAAGCAGAGGAGGCCGGTGGCCAGGGCCTCTTCGGCGATCCAGCCGTCACCCGTGTACGTGCAGGGGTCGAGCTCCGGGTCCGCCGTGCGCTGGACGGCGTCCAGCTTCTCCAGGACCGTCAGGCACTCGTCCCAGCCGCGTTCGATGAAGTGCCTGGCCGACGGGTCCTGGGAGCGGGTCCACAGATCGCCGAGCCAGGTCTCGCGGTAGACGGAGCGGTTCTCGTAGGCGTACGAGCGCAGGTGGCCCACCAGGCCCGTCGGCTCGACGCCCTGGGCGAGCAGGTACACGGCGCGGGCCGTCAGGTCGGAGGCGGCGAGCGCGGTCGGATGGCCGTGGGTGAGCGCCGACTGCAACTGGGCGGCGCCGGATCGCTGCTCGTCGCTCAGTCCGGGGACGAGGCCGATGGGCGCGACCCGCATGTTGGCGCCGCAGCCCTTGGAGTGGATCTGGCTGGCGTCCTGCCAGGCACGGTCGCCGTCGAGGAGCGCACAGGCGCGCAGACACGTGTTGCCCGGCGCGCGGTTGTTCTCCGGGGAGTGGTACCAGTCGACGAACTCCTCTCGGACCGGTCGGGCGAGCCGCAGCGGGGCGAGCACGCCCCGGTCCATCGCCGTGCGGATGCCGCGGGCGAAGGCGAGGGTCATCTGCGTGTCGTCGGTGATGTACGCCTTGCCCTGCTTCTCGCCGGGCAGTTCCATCTCCCGCCACGGTCCGAACTTCGCCAGGATCGTCGGCACATCGTTGAACTCGGTCGGGTAGCCGAGCGCGTCGCCGAGCGCGAGGCCGATCAGGGAGCCGGTGGCGGCCTGCTTGGTGGTCATGGGGTGGATCGTCCTTCCGGTCGCAGCAGCGGCGGGTGCAGGGCCGTGGCCTCGCCCGCCCGGTAGAGAGCGGCCGGTTTCCCCCGTCCGCCGGTGAGGCGCGGTGGTCCTTCGACGGCCTGGACGAAGCCGGGCGTGGCGAGGACCTTGCGCCTGAAGTTGGGGCGGTCGAGTTCGACGCCCCAGACCGTCTCGTACACCTGGCGCAGCTCGCCGAGCGTGAACTCGGGCGGGCAGAAGGCGGTGGCGAGACAGGTGTACTCGAGTTTGGCGCCGACGCGTTCGTGCGCGTCGGCGAGGATCCTGTCGTGGTCGAAGGCGAGCGGCCCGTACGTCGTCTGTGTCCCGTACGGCATCCACTGCGCCCGCGCCGCGTCGCCGCCGCCGCGCGGCTCGGGGGCGTCCGGGACGAGCGCGGCGAAGGCGACCGAGACGACCCGCATCCTGGGGTCGCGGTCCGGTTCGCTGTACGTCCGGAGCTGTTCGAGGTGGAGTCCGGAGACGGTGTCCACGGACAGGCCGGTCTCTTCGGCCAGTTCGCGGCGCGCCGCCACCTCGGCCGACTCCCTGGGGAGTACGAACCCGCCGGGCAGGGCCCATGCCCCGGCGTACGGCTCCTGGCCGCGCTCGACGAGCAGGACGTACAGCCGGTCCTCGCGGAGGGTGAAGACGGCGAGGTCGACGGTGACGGCGAAGGGCTCGAAGGCGTGCCGGTCGTAGCCCTCCGGGGCCTGGGGCGGGGTCATCGGCGCTCCGGAAGGGGGTCGGCGAGGTCCCAGCCCTCGGTGAGCAGCGCGTCCACGGCGGCGACGGCCGCCGCGAGCCGCTCCTCGTGCGGTCCGCTGAGGACGGCGGTCCTGCGGCCCGTGTGGGCGAGTTGGGTGAGGAAGCGTGCGGTCATCCAGGGCCGCAGGTGCTCCCCGTCGCGCAGCCCGTCGTCCTCGAAGTCGACGCCCCGGTGGTCGGTGAGGAGCCAGAGGTGCTGTCGGCCGTGGGCGGCGATCTCGCCGACGGCGGGGCTGGCGGTGCCCATGTACCGCTCGTGCCAGATGGTCGTGGCGAAGGCGTCGGTGTCGCAGAAGAGCACGGGCGATCCGGCGCGTGCGGCCTCCTCCTCCAGCTCGGCCTGGCGCAGCGCGATCAGCGGGAAGTCCTCGGAGTGGAAGGTGACGTCCTCCCAGTTGGCGTCGGGGCGCGCGGAGCGCAGTTCGGCGAGTTTGAGTTCGCTGAACTCGCGCCCGTACTCCGGTACGTAGCGGGTGCGGGCCCAGACGCCGCCGCGGTTCCGGTAGTGCTCGGCCAGGGCGCGGGCCATGGTGGTGGTGCCGGTGGACTCGGCGCCGAGGACGACGACACGGCGGGTGAGCGCGGCCCGTACCGGCGGTTCCAGGTAGTCCCAGCAGCCGACGGGGTCCTTGCGGACGGCGGTGCCGGAGACGGGGAAGAGCGTGCGGTCGGGGTCGACGCAGACGGCTTCGGCGCCGAAGCGGCGGCCGAGCTCCTCGCCGTAGGGCTCCGAGGTGAAGACGGCGTCGACCTGTTCGGGCACCGCGGCCCGGAAGACGGCCATGTGGGCGGCCCAGACATCGGGGTCGTGGAGGTCGACGGGGATGTCGTCGACCGCGCCGACGACCAGGGCGTCGGGGTGGATCTCCCGCATCCAGGCGACCCGTTCGGCGAGCGGCACGGATTCGACGGAGGAGGCGCAGACGAGCACGGTGAGGCGCTCGCAGCGGTCGCGGGCGGTGCGGACGAGATGGTGGTGGCCGGCGTGCGGCGGATAGAACTTGCCGAGGACCAGGCCGTGTCCGTAGCGCTTCATGCCGCCACCTCCGCGGGAAGGGCGCGCCGCGCCGTGAGATCGCGGCTCCAGCTGCGCAGGCCGAGGACGCAGAGGGTCATGAAGCCGACGTACAGCAAGGAGGTCAGGTAGAGCTCCTTGTACGCGTACAACGGCACGTACACGATGTCGGCGGCGATCCAGAGCCACCAGGACTCCAGGCGCTTTCGGCACTGGCCATAGGTCGCCATCAGGGAGAGCGCGGTCGTCAGGGCGTCCCAGAAGGGGACGGTCGAGTCGGTGGCGCGGTCGAGCAGCAGCGTGAGCGCCGCGGTCCCCACCACCCCCGCCGTGAGCAGCCATGTCCACTCGGTGCGCGAGGTACGGCGCACCGGGAGGGTCTCGGAGCCTGGTCCACCCCCGTGGGTCCAGGTCCACCAGCCGTACACGGCGAGGGTGATGAAGACGATCTGGAGGCCGGCGTCGGCGTACAGCCCCGCCTGCGAGAAGAGCAGGATGAAGAAGAGGTTGTTGGCGATGCCTATGGGCCAGTTGGCGAGGTGCTGGCGGGCGACCAGCCAGACGCAGAGCGCACCGCTGCCGAAGCCGAGCACCTCGGTCCAGCTGACCGGGGTGTCGAGAACGGTGAAGAGCGGTTGCTGCAGGGGTTCGAGCACGTTCGCGAGGCTCACGCCCGCCTCCTTAAGAGTCATGATGACTATAAAGCGCGACGGACGTCGACCACAAGTACGAACGCGCAGGATCGGGCGCTCATGTGCGAGGCGGACGCGAAGAAGCCCGTGACCGCCATCGGG
>NZ_JBHTTQ010000161.1:4779-11231 GCF_042794475.1 Streptomyces sp. NPDC056527 | reverse complement strand
GCGGTATCCGCCGGCCCTGCCGCTGCCGTCCCCACCCTCTAGGGGAGTCGTCTCATCCCTCTTGCGAATCGCCCTCGAGTCGCTCGAGGTTTGACCAGAGGGGGCTTACCCCGAACCTGGCCATGTACTCCTCAAGAATCAGGAACGGAGGGCCACTATGCGGCGCTCCGTCCTCCCAGACCGTGTCGCACTCTTCGCAAACCAGGAAAGGTTCCTCCCGTCCTCGGATGCGGCATGCCACTACCCAGCCTTGTTCACATCTCGGACACCAGATCATGCGTACTCCAAAAGGAATGTAGGGACGGCAGTGATCACATCTGCGGGAATGCAGTGATCACCCTATTAGTTCCTGGCACAACCACTATTCGGAGGTTCCTCTCTCCGGCAGTTCCGATCTCTCTGCCCATGGGTACAACGTACCTTGCAGGGTCGCTGGGATCGGGTGCACCCCGTTTTGCCCATCCTTCATCGAGCAACCCGAGGACCTTTGCCTGATCGGGGTCCTTGAAAACACTGTGTGTGGGCTTCGATGGGTTCGGCCTCGTGTGCTCCATCACGTGCGCGATACGGTGCCCCTCCGTGGAACCGGGCCCGTATATGAGGCCGCCAGGGGACTCGAATCGATCCCCGCCGAGGTTCCGGAACCCCACAGGGCAGCTCGCGTTGTGAACCAGAACCGGCGTAGTGCCTGCAAACACATAGAAGGTGTGCACGGCTTCGACCGTGAGGGTGTAGGTGCGCGCACGTTGGTCAAACGAGCGATTCCACTGAACGGCAGCAGTGCTTCCATCGATGGTTCGAAGCGTCATCCCAAGGCGAAGGTCGCCAGCATCGATCCACGCATTCTCTGACGGTGACCAGAAGGGGTGCTCATGCGTCGCGATAAGCCGTTCCTCACCGCGTCCCGTTCTTATGGTGAGTTCGTTGAAGTTCTTATCGTGCTCGGTGAAAATGGCATTCGATACTCGGCCTGGTCCCGTCTCGCCGCTGTGGGGGTCAGTGGCAACTACTTGATCGCCGGGCGTGACGGATTCGATGTTCCTCACCGAGTTGTCCGCCATGAGGACCTTGGTGCCGGCGAGGAAGCACTGGAAGCACTTCAAGGCTTGCTGGGCGGTTCGCGTCCCACTGGCGATCCCCTCGACACCATCAAGTGCCTTGTCGAGGACCTTGATCTTGCCGATGGGTAGGAGCGACATGCCTGCCATGAGGCACCCGGCGAGGGTGGGGTCCTCAACGCAGGCGATGGCATCGGTGATGCCAAACAGGTCCATAGCCAGTTGCGCGCTGGCAGGATCGGCTCGCGGCACGACGATGTCGTAATTGTCGGGAGCCATCGCGCATGGTGGGAGGTGGTCCCGGTAGATGTTGATGATGCAGCTCGGCTTGCTCTCCTCATCTCGCACAAAGGCGCGCTGCTCTTCGGCCTGGCGGCGTGCCGCTGCTTCTTCCGTTTCGCGCAGTTGGACTACCTGGTCCCATGCCTGGGAGGCGGAGGCTTCAGCCTCCTCAGCGCTTTTTCCGGCATCGAGGGCGGCGGTGCGGGCTTCGACTTTCGCGTCCTGGGCCCTGAGAGCTGAGGAGCGCGCGTAGCTGGCGGAGAATTCGGCTTGTGCTGCGGATTCTTCGGCGGCGATCGCGTCTTGCTCGGCACGCTTGGCGGCGTTACGGGCGGTCGTGGCGGAGGCGGCGGCCTGGGTGGCGCTGGTTGCGGCGTCGTCGGCTGCTGCGTCGGCCTGGGTGGCGTACTGGGCTGCCTGTGTGGCGCTTTTCTGCGCTTCGGTGGCTGCGGCTGCGGCTTCGGCGGCGGCTTGGTTGGCCTCGGCCGCGGCCTTGGCGGCGAGCCAGCGGTTCTGCAGGGCCTTGGCAGCGATAACGCCGCCCTCGGCGATCAGGCGCTGGACCTGGGCGACGTGGTTGCTGGCAAGTTCGTCCTTGCGGTCGGCCACGTACTGGCCGGCCTGGATGAAGTAGTGCAGCTCGTCAGCCGGCCCGGACAGGGCGACCATGGCTGCGGCCTTCACCTCGGGACCGCCGTCGTTGAACAGCTTGCTGGCCGCTACTCGCTCGTCGGAGTGGCGGGCAGCGTGCTGACCGTTGTTGATGAACTTGAGCAGTGCCTGGGTGCTGCCGTCGGCGAGTGCGGCCTCCGCGGCTTCCTTGACTCCTACCCCGCCCTCGTTGTGGATCTTCGAGACGAGAACGCGGTACTCCATCCCTGCGACTTCGTGCTGGCCGGTGGTGTAGAAGTCGGCGATTTGCGCGTCCGTGCCAGTCAGAGCCTCGGTGGCGGCGGTGCGCACCGCTTCGTAGGGGCTGTTGGAGGCCAGGTCGGCGACCTGTTGGCGGATCTCGCTCTGCTGGGCCGTCTTCCAGCCGCTGCGCAGGTACTCCAGCACATCCTCATTGGTGCCAGAGAGGGCCTGGGCAGCCGCTTCCTGACGCCATGAGCCGAAGTGCTTCATAGCCCGCAGGGCTACCTTGCGACCCGATGCGGCGATTGCTGTGGTGTCGGCGCCGGGCTGATCGAGCTGGCCGGCCAAGGCCTTGGTGTCGTCCTCGATGGCCTTGCCCTCGACCACCGTGGCGGCGACGTCCTTGACGAACGTGTCCCCGGTGGTCTTGTGGGTCTTGGCGCGCTCGATAGCGGCAGCGGTGCGAGTTGTCAGCTCTTCGGCCTCGACCTCCCGGGCGATGTCGAAGGTCTTCTTCGCGGTCGCGACGGCCGCGGTTGCGGCGTCTGAGGCGACCTTGGCGGCGTTGGCCTGCTTGGTGGCCTCCGCTGCGTGGTTCGCTGCCTCGCCCGCGTGTGCGGCGGCGTATTCGGCCGCAGTGGCTGCGTTGTTGGCGTGTGTGGCGGCTGAGTTCGCCGCATCGCGTGCCTCATTGGCGGCGGTGGCGGACTTGCGGGCCAGGGTCTCTGCGGCGGTGGCGGCGCGGTTGGCTTCGTTGGCGTGGCGGCGGGTCTCCGCTGCGGCGGCCCTTGCCTCGGCGGAGGAGGCGCCGGCGGCGTCCGCGTAGCCGGCGGCCTCGTCTGCGGCGTCGGCTGCGAGGTCGGCGTTACCGCTCGCGTTCTTGGACGCGGCGGCTGCGGTGGCGGCGGCGAGCGAGGCCTTGCCAGCCTGTTCGGCCGCCTTGGCGGACTCGGTGGCCAGGTTTGCCGCTGCGCGTGCCGCCTTGGCCTGCGTGTTCGCGTTGGCGGCCTGATTCTTGTCCGTGCCTGCGGCGATTGCCGCGGTGTAGGCACGGTTTGCGGCGTCAGCCGCGGCCGCAGCCGCGTTCGCGGTCTGCGCGGCGGCCAATGCCGCGATCTTCGCTGAGCGGTTCGCGGCATTGGCGGCGCCGATGGCGGTCTGTGCGGCCTCGGCGGCAGCACGCGCGGCGTCAGCGGCCTGCTTGGACTTGATGGCGGCGCGCGTGGCGTCGTTCTTGGCCGCTTCAGTCTCCTGCGCCGCCTTCTGTGCTGCCTGCTTGGCCAGCTCAGAAGCGGCAACTGCCCGGGCGGAGGCTTCCTCTGCGGACTTGGTCGCGTCCTCAGCCTGCTTACCCGCCTGTTTGGCCTGCTCGGTCAGCTGGGCGATGGTGGCGTGTTCCTGGTCGCGGTTGCGGGCCACGAACTGGCCCACTTCCAGGAATTCGATGAGGTCGTCGTAGGTGCCCTGGAGTGCGAGCTCGGCGGCGGCCTTGATGTTCGGCCCACCCGAGTTGTGGATCTTCGATACCTGAACCCGGTCGTCCATGTGACGGGCGGCGTACTGCCCGTCCTCCAGGAAATGCTCGACGTCTTCGGGCGTGCCTCGCAGGGCCGCCTCGCCGGCTTCCTTGACTCCTACGCCGCCGAAGTTGATGGCCTTGGAGGTCTCGACCCGCTGATCCATTTGATGCGGCGCCTTCCAGCCGCCCGCCAAGAAGGCTTGCACGTCGGCCGGGGTTCCCTGCAACGCGGCCATGGCCGCCTCACGTACCGACGGACCACCCGCATTGATGATCCGGCTGACATCCACACGGTCATCGATCTGCTGGATCAGCCCCTTGTCGGCAAGGAACTGCTCAATGTCCCCGTCCGTGCCAAGAAGCGCCCGCTCTGCAGCTTCCTTCACCCCCGGGCCACCGGCCGCCCAGTAGTCCAGTGCAAGTGCTCGACCCGTGAGACCGGTCTCGCCGGCATCGAGAGCAGAAGCGGTCGGTGCCGTTCCCAGCAGCCCCGTCACCATCGCCGTGGACAGCAGACCGGCGCATACGCGGCGGGCCGCTCTGCCCGGTATCCGCTCTCGACGTCTGCCTGTTGTCTTACGCCCCATCCATCTTGGGCGAGACAGTTGCTTCACCTGACGATTCCTCCAAGCCAAAAGAGTGCACCCCTGCACATCGCCCCGCCATCCGCGCAAGACGGACATACTCGATCGCAGGGATCTGCGATGAGGTCAGTGCGATCGCCAAGGCCGGCCGCGCGGGAACCCCCGCACTCGCGAACACAGCCCGTTATCTCCACAGGTGAGGGGGAGTTGTGCCGCATGTTCACGGGAACCTTACATGTGCTTTACTTCCGCCAAGCGGAGGGGTGTAGTCCGCTGTCTTGTCTTCATTGGGGAGGAAACACATGGCGATATCGCGTGTCCGCAAGGCGCTCATGCTCGGAACTTCGGGCGTCGTTGTGGCGTGGTTCGGAGCGGTGGCGCTGACTACAGGTGCCCAGGCGGCTCCGCAGACCGCGGCCACCGCGGAGGTCGCCACTGAGATGCCGGTAGCGGTCGAGAACTTCAGCTACCCGGATGCCGAGAAGATCCTTCAGGAGCGGCGCATCACCCTGAAGCGTGGTGACGGGCACATCACCTTGGTCCCGTGCTCGCAGACGTGGGACATCAAGGTCGAGTCCCGCTTCGACATCAATGGCTACTGCTTCAAGGTGACCTCGGACACCGGCTTTCTGACGCTGGAACTGCCCGACGTCTGGGGCGTGTGGACGAAGAGCAACCCCATCGAAGCAACCCTGACCGCCGAAGGCGAAGAGACCGTTCTCGACCTTCCTGCCAACAAGTACCAGGCAGTCGGTGAGACAGGGGACAGCGGCTTGCGCTCCGTCCTGGTCGAAATGCGTATCACGAGCTGACCCCCAGGGGAACCAACGGTGTGAGGAAGTGTGGTCGGCAAGGCCACACCCTGATGGAGCTCCGCAGATCCGGCCGAGCGACACACCACCGCTCGCCACTCACGATTCGTCACACCTCGTGATCTGGATCGCGTATCCGAAGCTGTCCACTTGCATCACCCAGGCGATGTCGCGGACGTCGCGACGGGCTCTTCACCTTCAAGGAACATCGATGACCTCAAGGCGTTCACGCCTCGTGTGGGCTACCAGCGCAGTCGCCGCGCTCGCCACGGTAGTGACCACCGCTCCTGCCATTGCCCTCAATGGCAGTGACGCCCCTGCCATGCTGAACTTCACGGCGAAGATCAACGTCGGCGAGCAGGCCGCCTGCACCGGAGCCCTCGTCGACCCTCACTGGGTCCTGACCGCCGCCACCTGCTTCTCCCCGGACGGCAAGCCCGCCGCAGGCAAGCCCGCGGTCACCACCACCGTCACCGTCGGCCGCAACGACCTGACCCAGACCGGCGGCAGCGTCCAGCAGGCCATTGAACTTGTGCCCCACGCCGACCGTGACCTGGTCCTGGTCCGGCTCAGCGCGAGGATCACTGATCCGGCCATCACGCCGGTGCGACTCGCCGCCACCCCCGCCGGTGAAGGTGAACAGCTGACGAAGGCCGGGTTCGGGCGAACCAAGACCGAGTGGGTGCCCAACAAGCTCCACACGGGCACCTTCACCGTGGCTTCGACCACGGACACGACGCTGAACCTCAACGGCTCCGAGACCGCGACCGTCTGCCAGGGCGACGCCGGCGGACCGGCGCTGCGCACCGTCGACGGGACGCCCGAACTCGTGGCCGTCAATTCGCGGTCCTGGCAGGGCGGCTGCCTGGGTACCGACCCTGCTGAGACCCGTACCAACGCGATCGACACCCGCGTGGACGGCCTGGCCGGCTGGGTGAAGGAAGTCGCCAACCGTGACCGGACCACGCCTGCCGACATCGACGGCGACGGCAAGGATGACCTCGTCGTCCAGCGCACCGACGGCGCCGTGATCGTCCACCGCAACCTCGGCAGCAGCCTCGGCGCCGGCACCGTCATGTCAAGCGGCTGGAGCCGCTGGGTCGACGGCAGCGACCTGGGTCGTCTGTACTTCGCGGACATGACCGGTGACAACAAGGCCGACATGATCGTCCACGGCGTGGACGGCAACATCCACGTCCGCAAGAACCTGGGCGCCTCCTTCGACGGCGGCACCCAGTGGAGCACCGGCTGGAGCCGCTGGGTCGACGGCAGCGACCTGGGTCGTCTGTACTTCGCGGACATGACCGGTGACAACAAGGCCGACATGATCGTCCACGGCGTG
>NZ_JBHTTQ010000161.1:0-4683 GCF_042794475.1 Streptomyces sp. NPDC056527 | reverse complement strand
CGTGGACGGCAACATCCACGTCCGCAAGAACCTGGGCGCCTCCTTCGACGGCGGCACCCAGTGGAGCACCGGCTGGAGCCGCTGGGTCAACGGCAGCGACCTCGGCCGCCTCCGCTTCGGGGACTCCAGCGGAGACGCGAAGGCCGACATGTTCGTCTACGAGTACGCCACGGGCAAGGTCTTCGTGCGCACGAACCTGGGCGCATCCTTCAACGGCGGCACTCTGGTGATCACCCTCTGACATCGGCGCCCTCCCCTCGACCTGGTCCGCGCGGGCCAGGTCGAGGGGGCTTCGCGACTTCTCGCAGGCTCGGTCACCCTCGCCTCAGGCTTCCCGCTTCTGGATCGCGTGTCGGCCCCGTTCGTCATCGTCATCCGCATGCCCTGCAGGGACCTGTAGACGCCCTCAGCTCTCCATCTCAAGGAAAGAATCATGACCGCCATGCGTTCACGCCTCATGTGGACCACCAGTGCAGTTGCCGCACTCGCCACGATGGCGACCACCGCTCCGGCGATCGCCCTCAACGGCACTGACGCCCCCGCCCAGCTGAACTTCACGGCGAAGATCAACGTCGGCGAGCAGGCCGCCTGTACCGGCGCCCTCGTCGCCCCGCAGTGGGTCCTGACCGCCGCCACCTGCTTCTCCCCGGACGGCAAGCCCGCCGCTGGCAAGCCCGCGGTCACCACCACCGTCACCGTCGGCCGCACAGACCTTGCCCAGACGACGGTTGGTTCGACCCTCGAGGCCGTTCAGCTCGTTCCCCGCGCTGACCGTGATGTCGTCCTGGTCAAACTGGCCAGCCGGGTCAAGAACGTCACCCCGGTCACCATCGCCTCCGCTGCTCCGACCGCTGACGAACAGCTCAGCGCGGCCGGCTTCGGGCGCACCAAGACCACGTGGGTGCCTGACAAGCTGCACACCGGAACGTTCACGGCCTCCTCCAGCGACGCCACGACAGTGGCGCTCGCGGCGACCGGGGACGCTTTGATCTGTCAGGGCGACACCGGCGGGCCGCTGCTGCGACAGAAGGACGGCGCCGTCGAACTCCTTGCCATAGCCAGTGGTTCCTGGCAGGGCGGATGCCTCGGCACCGATGCCGCCGAAACCCGCACGAACGCGCTCGGAGCTCGTGTAGACGACCTCGGGTCCTGGATCGCGGACACCGTCTTCGCCCGACAGGGTGACCTGACCGGGGACAAGGCTGCCGACCTGGCAGCGGTCTGGACCGACGGCAGTCTCCACGTCTATACCGGCAGCGCCACCCAGGGCCTCAGCGGAGCACGGACACCGCAGCTCGGCGGCACCGGCTGGCTCACAATGAAGCAGCTCGCCAAGGCGGACTTCACCAACGACGGCGTGGCCGACGTCATGGCCATCTGGAACGACGGCACGCTCCACCTCTACAAAGGCGACGGCAACGGCAGCATCACGGCCCAGACTCCCATCGCCATGGGCGGTACGACCTGGGGAACCACCAAGCAGATGACGGCCGCCGACTTCACCGGCGACGGCTGGGGTGACCTGCTGACGGTCTGGAACGACGGCACCCTCCACCTCTACCGAGGCGACGGCAAGGGCAACATCACCGCCGCCACCACTGTCGCGATGGGCGGATCTACCTGGGGAACCGTCGAGCAGTTCGTCGGCGGCGACTTCGACCGCGACGGCAACGCGGACCTCATGGCCGTCTGGAACGACGGCACACTCCACTTCTACAAGAGCAACGGCGACGGTTCCTTCAACGCCCAGAAGCCCGTATGGGGCGGCAACACCTGGTCCACCGTCACCCTGATGGCCGGCGACGACTACAGCGCCGACGGCACAGCAGACATCATGGCCATCTGGGGCAACGGCACCCTCCATCTCTACAAGGGCACTGGAAACGGCGACATCGACTCCGGGATGACAGTCCCCGTCGGCGGATCCACCTGGCTCACCATGAAGCACCTGGCATAGACAGGGTCTGAGAACGTCGCGTGCCTGGACGAGTCGCCGCAGCTCACCAGGCACGCGACGACGCATCAGGCAACGCGGCCGCGGAGAGTTTCTGGGCCCTGCTCAAGGGAGAGATCGGCCCACTCTCATCTGGCCCGACAGGGCCACCGCGATCGCCGAGGTCTTCACTTTCATCGAGACCTTCCACAGCCGCCGCCTGCGCAAGCACAAGACCTTCGGCTATCTCACCCCAGCCGAGACCAGGCAGCGGCATGGGAAGCGTCCGAGAAGGCGATCGCGAGAGTCCGGCTGGAGAAGCTGGCTGGCCGCAAGAGCCATGAGGTCTCCGGCGGGCAGTTGCGTCGCAATGGGCATTGCGGGAGCACTGACCCATCACAGCGAGATCATCCTGATGGACGAACCGACCGCCGGCCTCGATCCCACGCAGCGAGGTGTGTTCCGGGATCTTGTGGCTGAGCTCAGCCAGTCCGTGAACGTCGTCGTCTCCACCCACCAGACCGAAGATCTAGCAGATCTGTACCAGGAAGTTGTCATCCTGAGCGGGGGGCAGCTGCGATTCCAGGGCAGCACAGGTGAGTTCCACGCCCTTGCCGGCCACGTCGGTTCACCACGGGAGAGCGCCGAGGCCGCGTACTCGACACTCGTCGGCCGGGAGGTATGACATGCTCCTGCGCACCGTTGTGCGATCTTCGTCGGCCACCGTCCTGCTGCCGCTCCTGGTCGGCTTCGTCTTTCTGGCTCTCGGCGATGACCTGTCCGCTTGGGTGACACCGCACTACTGGCCATCGGCAACGGGCAACGCAGCTTTCGCCCTGCCGTTCGTGTCGGCTGCATGTGCAGCTGCTGCCGCGTGGGAAGGCGCCCGGCTCACGAAGGGCCGTGTCTTCGAACAGACCGCAGTGCGTGGTCCGGTCGGTATCACCTTCCCCTTGCTGCTGCCCGTGCTGGCCATGGGGCTGCTCGGCATCCTCGTCGCCTTGTTCACTTCCGCCGTCGCTGCCGACGTGCCGCTGGGCTTGCCCCACTTCGGAATCCTTGCAGCCGTCCTCGCGATGCTCGTCGCGAACACACTCGTCGGCTACATCGTCGGCCGCGTCATGCCAGGAGTCCTGGCAGCACCCCTGGCCCTGATCGGCAGCTTCTTCGTGACCGCCTATCCGGCATCATGGAGCACTTTCTGGCCGCGGTACTTGGTGGGCGGCGGACTGAGCAGCTGCTGCTCGGTTGACACAACAATCGACAACAGGGCCTTGGTGGGGACCGCTGTCTTCGCTGCAGCAGTCTCCTGCGCGGCCCTCACACTGATCCACTTCCGCGGTAGAGCAGTGCCCCTGGGCGCGGCTGCCGCACTGGTTGTCGGCGGGCTGGGTGCCTCGTGGGCCATGGCGCGTGACCTCGGACCGGAACCCCTCCAGGCGCGGGAAACACGAGCCTTGGTCTGTGACGACGCGGCAAAGCCCGAAGTCTGCCTCTGGCCTGAGGTCGAGAGCCCCGAGACGGTCCGCCGGGAGGCCCGAGCGGCTGCCGCAGAGCTGGTGAAGGCAGGCGTTCAGGTCCCGCCGACCCTCACGATGGCCGCCCACCCCGGAAAGGGAGCTCTGAAACTCGGCATCGCACCCAACCCGCGTTCAGCGGATATCGCCGGCGGAGTCGCGTCGGGCCTTCTCCCAGAGCCCCCCGCCTGTGCGCTCAACGGTGCTCCCTACCCCGCGGCCACGGCTGCGGGGCCGGTGGCCGCCTGGCTGTACGCCACAGCTGGTGTCCCTGTGGAAACCGTGGCCGGGCGCTTCGGACCTCAAGAGAGCGCATTCGCACAGCGGGTGAGCAAGCTGCCCCCCGGCGAGCAGCTCGCCTGGTACGAGAAGAACCGAGCGGCCATGCGCTCATGCAATACGCAGCCACACATGAGCATCCCCGGAGCCAAGGGATGATCTGGTGGTGCAAGGTGCGGGCTGTGCCGGTCGTCGCAGCGGCGACCCTCGGCACGGTGGCGATCGGCCTGGCAGTGGGCAACATTGAGCTGCCCATTCCTGTACTGACAGGGCAGTCAGGGCAGTTCCTTCTAGCCCATCTCATGACGTTGATTCCAGCCGTCACTCTGCTCTACGGCTTTGGACGAGGTTCCGGACAGACCGAGCACGTTGCCCTCCGCAGGGTCCGATCCTGGGACTCCGCCCTCGGTGTATGCGTCGCCGCAACCGGAGTGCTGGCCGCGCTCGGCAGTCACCTGGTTCTGGACTCGGAACTCGGGTTCTGGCTCAACTTCTGTGGTACCGGCCCAGGTGTTCGACAGCCGCCCGGCCCCTTCCACATTCGGCCGTTTGCCGCGTGACCTGCGCAGACGCGTATGCGTTCATACGGTATGCGAAAGATCATCACTTGCGGCCTGCTAGCCGCTGCGGCCCTGTCTGCCGCCACTCCTGCCTTCGCCGACAACGACAGCAACTTCGGCAGCGGGGTCAACGCGGCGAACAACTGGAACTTCACCGCCGCCGACGTGTGCATCCAGGAACTCGCCGTCGTGCCCGCCCTGAGCGACTGGACAGGCAACCACAAGAACAACTGCTCCAATGGCAACGTCATCGACCACTCCGGCAGCTCAATGCCGCCCGGTCACTGACCAGCATCCTGTGGCCTCTGACATGTGATCTTGACTGATTGCCAGGTGAATCTGATCGGTCAGACCAGGTGGGCTCGCGCGCCCGGCTCTCGCCCACCCGTGGGCG
>NZ_JBHTTQ010000160.1:0-11426 GCF_042794475.1 Streptomyces sp. NPDC056527 | reverse complement strand
GTCACCCTCCCCGGTACGGGGAGGGTGACCGGCCTGCACTGGACCGACCAGTGTACGTCTCGATCACCGAGAACGCAGGGATACACGCCCTGACGTGCGCCGAAAGGTGTCAGCGCGCGTTGAAGTACTTCGCCTCGGGGTGGTGGATGACGATCGCGTCGGTGGACTGCTCGGGGTGGAGCTGGAACTCCTCCGAGAGCTGGACGCCGATCCTCTCGGGCTGCAGCAGCTCGGCGATCTTCGCCCGGTCCTCCAGGTCGGGGCAGGCCCCGTAGCCGAGCGAGAACCGCGCGCCGCGGTACTTGAGAGCGAACATGTCCTCGACGTCGGCCGGGTCCTCGCCCGCGAAGCCGAGCTCGGCACGGACCCGGGCGTGCCAGTACTCGGCGAGGGCCTCGGCCAGCTGGACGGAGAGACCGTGCAGCTCCAGGTAGTCGCGGTAGGAGTCGGACTCGAAGAGCTTGGCGGTGGCCTCGCCGATCCGCGAGCCGACGGTGACGACCTGGAGGCCGACGACATCGGTCTCGCCGGACTCCTCCGGGCGGAAGAAGTCCGCCAGGCACAGCCGGCGGCCGCGGCGCTGGCGCGGGAAGGTGAAGCGGGTCCGCTCGTTGCCCTGCTCGTCGAGGATGATCAGGTCGTCGCCCTTGGAGACGCACGGGAAGTAGCCGTGGACGACGGCCGCCTCCAGCAGGTTCTCCGTGTGGAGGCGCTCCAGCCAGCCGCGCAGCCGCGGCCGGCCCTCGGTCTCCACCAGCTCGTCGTACGACGGTCCGTCACCGGCCCGGTTCTGCTTGAGGCCCCACTGGCCCTTGAACAGGGCGCCTTCGTCGAGCCAGCTCGCGTACTCCTTGAGCTGGATGCCCTTGACGACGCGGGTGCCCCAGAACGGCGGCGCCGGCACCGGGTTGTCGGTGGAGACGTCCGACCGGCCGCCCTCCTCGGGCTCGTTGACCTCGAGCGCCGTGGCGCGCTGGGCGACGCGGCGCTGCTTGAGCTCGGGCAGGGCCGCCCCGGGCACGCCCCGCTTGACGGCGATGAGGGCGTCCATCAGGCGCAGGCCCTCGAAGGCGTCGCGGGCGTAGCGGACCTCGCCCTGGTAGATCTCGTGGAGGTCCTGCTCGACGTACGCCCGGGTGAGGGCGGCGCCGCCCAGGATGACCGGGAAGTCGGCGGCCAGGCCGCGCTGGTTCAGCTCCTCCAGGTTCTCCTTCATGATCACCGTGGACTTGACCAGCAGGCCGGACATGCCGATGACGTCGGCGCGGTGCTCCTCGGCGGCGTCGAGGATCGCGGAGACCGGCTGCTTGATGCCGAGGTTCACCACGTTGTAGCCGTTGTTGGACAGGATGATGTCGACGAGGTTCTTGCCGATGTCGTGGACGTCACCGCGGACGGTGGCCAGCACGATCGTGCCCTTGCCCTCGGCGTCCGACTTCTCCATGTGCGGTTCGAGGTAGGCGACGGCCGTCTTCATGACCTCGGCGGACTGGAGCACGAACGGCAGCTGCATCTGGCCGGAGCCGAAGAGCTCGCCGACGACCTTCATGCCGTCGAGCAGCGTCTCGTTGACGATGTCGAGGGCCGGGCGCTCCTGCAGGGCCTCGGCGAGGTCGGCCTCCAGGCCGTTCTTCTCGCCGTCGATGATGCGGCGCTTGAGGCGCTCCTCCAGCGGCAGGGCGAGGAGTTCCTCGGTCTTGCCGGCCTTCATGGACTTGGTCGTGGCGCCCTCGAAGAGCGCCATCAGCTTCTGCAGCGGGTCGTAGGCCGGTTCGTCCCCCTGCTGGGGGCGTCGCCGGTCGTAGATCAGGTCGAGGGCGGTGGTGACCTGCTCCTCGTCGAAGCGGGCGATCGGCAGGATCTTGGACGCGTGCACGATGGCCGAGTCCAGTCCCGCCTTGACGCACTCGTCGAGGAAGACGGAGTTGAGCAGGATGCGGGCGGCCGGGTTGAGGCCGAAGGAGATGTTGGACAGACCCAGCGTGGTCTGGACGTCCGGGTGGCGCCGCTTCAGCTCGCGGATGGCCTCGATCGTGGCGATGCCGTCCTTGCGGGACTCCTCCTGCCCGGTGCAGATGGTGAAGGTGAGGGTGTCGATGAGGATGTCCGACTCGTGGATGCCCCAGTTGCCGGTCAGGTCGTCGATGAGCCGCTCGGCGATGGCGACCTTGTGCTCGACGGTACGGGCCTGGCCCTCCTCGTCGATGGTGAGCGCGATGAGCGCTGCGCCGTGCTCCTGGGCCAGCCGGGTGACCTTGGCGAAGCGGGAGTCGGGCCCGTCACCGTCCTCGTAGTTGACGGAGTTGATGACGGCGCGGCCGCCGAGCTTCTCCAGACCGGCCCTGATGACGTCGACCTCGGTGGAGTCGAGGACGATCGGCAGGGTGGAGGCGGTGGCGAAGCGGCCGGCCAGCTCCTCCATGTCGGCGACGCCGTCGCGGCCGACGTAGTCGACGCAGAGGTCGAGCATGTGCGCGCCCTCGCGGATCTGGTCGCGCGCCATCTCCACGCAGTCGTCCCAGCGGCCGTCCAGCATGGCCTCGCGGAACTTCTTGGACCCGTTGGCGTTGGTGCGCTCGCCGATCGCCATGTAGGAGGTGTCCTGGCGGAACGGGACCGTCTGGTAGAGCGAGGCGGCGCCGGGCTCGGGGCGCGGCTCACGGACGGTGGGGGTGAGGCCGCGGACCCGCTCGACGACCTGGCGCAGGTGTTCCGGGGTCGTACCGCAGCAGCCGCCGATCAGGGAGAGGCCGTACTCGCGGACGAAGGTCTCCTGCGCGTCGGCGAGCTCGACCGGGGTCAGCGGGTAGTGCGCGCCGTTCTTGCCGAGGACGGGCAGGCCGGCGTTGGGCATGCAGGACAGCGGGATACGGGAGTGCCGGGCGAGGTAGCGCAGGTGCTCGCTCATCTCGGCGGGGCCGGTGGCGCAGTTCAGGCCGATCATGTCGATGCCGAGCGGCTCGAGCGCGGTCAGCGCGGCGCCGATCTCGGAGCCGAGCAGCATGGTGCCGGTGGTCTCGACGGTGACGGAGACGATCAGCGGCACGTCGATGCCGAGGGAGTCCAGCGCACGGCGGGCGCCGATGACGGACGCCTTGGTCTGGAGCAGGTCCTGGGTCGTCTCCACGAGGAGCGCGTCGGCGCCGCCCGCGATGAGGCCCTCGGCGTTCTGCTGGTAGGCGTCGCGCAGGGCGGTGTACGGGGCGTGGCCGAGGGTAGGCAGCTTGGTGCCGGGGCCCACGGAGCCGAGGACCCAGCGCTGCTGTCCGGTGGAGGCGGTGAACTCGTCGGCGACCTCGCGGGCGATCCGGGCGCCGGACTCGGAGAGCTCGTACACCCGCTCGGGGATGTCGTACTCGCCGAGCGCGGCGAGGTTCGCGCCGAAGGTGTTGGTCTCGACGCAGTCGACGCCCGAGGCGAAGTACTCCTGGTGCACGGAGCGGACGATGTCCGGCCGGGTCACGTTCAGGATCTCGTTGCAGCCTTCGAGGTTCTCGAAGTCCTCGAGGGTGGGGTCCTGCGCCTGGAGCATGGTGCCCATGGCTCCGTCGGCCACCACCACTCGGGTCGCGAGTGCCTCGCGGAGGGTTGCGGCGCGGGTCCGGCTGTCGGCGGAAGGGGTTGGCGACGAGGCCATGGATGAGCTCCCTGGGGTGCGACGGCTGTCGGCTTTGCACTCTCGGTGGAGGGTGCACGGGGCCAGACTAACCGTGCGCACGCCGGGGTGGACATTGCGTCCCACGTGCCGGACGGCATCCTTATGTCCGGGGACTCCCGGTCACACCCGTTCGTGAACGACACTGTCTGAGTAACTACTGGTCGACATCGACCGATAGTGTTCAGCATTGCCGAACAGCATGATCCACGGAATCCTGTCCGTAAGATCCACGGGACCGCCGGGATCGTGGGACCGCCGGGATGTGGACAGGGAGAAGGGCCGGGGCGATGGCGAAGAACATCCAGTCGCTTGAACGAGCGGCGGCGATGCTGCGACTGCTCGCGGGCGGCGAGCGTCGGCTCGGCCTGTCCGACATCGCCTCGTCACTCGGTCTGGCCAAGGGCACGGCGCACGGCATTCTGCGCACGCTGCAGGCCGAGGGCTTCGTGGAACAGGACGCCCCCTCGGGCCGCTATCAGCTCGGCGCCGAGCTGCTGCGCCTGGGCAACAGCTATCTGGACGTGCACGAGCTGCGGGCGCGGGCACTGGTCTGGACGGACGACCTGGCACGCTCCAGCGGCGAGAGCGTCCATCTGGGCGTCCTGCACCAGCAGGGCGTGCTGATCGTGCACCACGTCTTCCGGCCGGACGACAGCCGCCAGGTCCTGGAGGTGGGGGCGATGCAGCCGCTGCACTCCACGGCCCTGGGCAAAGTGCTGTCCGCCTACGACCCGGTGGCGCACAGCGAGGTCCTCGAGGTGCCGCGCGAGGGCTTCACGCCCCGCACGGTCACGGACCTCAAGGAGTTCGAGTCCCTGCTCGACATGACCCGCGCCAAGGGCTGGGCCGCCGACGTGGAGGAGACCTGGGAGGGCGTGGCCTCGGTCGCCGCCCCGATCCACGACCGGCGCCGGATGCCGGTGGGCGCGGTGGCGATCACCGGCGCCGTGGAGCGGGTCTGCGACGACGGCGAGCTGCGCTCGGAGCTGATCGCGGCGGTGCGGGACTGTGCCCGCGCGGTCTCCCGCGACCTCGGCGCGGGGCGCTTCTAGCGCCCGGCGAGGGGTGCTCCCAGGGGCCACACCCGGCCCGCACACGGAGCCTGCCCCGCACACGACGACCGGCCCGGCGCCTGATGGCGGCCGGGCCTTCGCGTGTCCGCCTTCGCACCCCGGCAACCCGTCGGTAACGATCGGGTCATGCGGGAAGCAATCGACCACCGAACCCTTGACGGGCTCTTCACGAGGGGGCAAAACTTCCGTTCATCGGTCGGCATTGCCGAACACCTACCGGCAATACGCGCTAGAGTGTGGCAGTGCCAAGGGCCGGCAACGCCCTCATACGAGGGCGCGGACCACCGGAGGGACCCGGGGTTCGCCTTCCCCTGGACGAAGGACAAAGGAGTCGCGGGTGTCCAGCTCCGACATCTTCATCGGCGAGATCATTGGTACCGCCGTACTCATTCTGCTCGGCGGCGGCGTCGTCGCCGCCGTTGTACTGAAGCGCTCGAAGGCTCAGAACGCCGGATGGCTCGCCATCACGTTCGGATGGGGCTTCGCGGTCATGACCGCCGTGTACATGACGGGTACCCTCTCGGGCGCCCATCTGAACCCGGCCGTCACCGTCGGCATCGCCCTCAAGGACGGGGACTGGAGCAACGTTCCGGTCTACTTCGCGGGCCAGATGGTCGGCGCCATGCTCGGCGCGTTCCTGGTCTGGATCGCTTACTACGGACAGTTCCAGGCCCACCTCACGGACCCGGAGATCGTCTCCGCGCCGCCTCACGAGGAGGGCATGGTCGACCAGAAGGCCGCGCCGAACGCCGGTCCGGTGCTCGGTGTCTTCTCCACCGGACCCGAGGTCCGAGTGGTCTGGCAGAACCTGGCCACCGAGATCATCGGCACGGTCGTGCTGGTCCTCGCGGTGCTCACCCAGGGCCTCAACGACAGCGGCAAGGGCCTCGGCGTCATCGGCGCCCTGATCACCGCGTTCGTCGTGGTCTCCATCGGCCTCTCGCTCGGTGGCCCGACCGGTTACGCCATCAACCCGGCCCGTGACCTCGGCCCGCGCATCGTGCACGCCCTGCTGCCGCTGCCGAACAAGGGCGGCTCCGACTGGGGCTACGCATGGATCCCGGTCGTCGGCCCCCTGGTGGGTGGCGCGATCGCCGCGGGTATCTACAACATCGCGTTCGCCTGAGTCGTCCTTCCACCCAGACTTCCTTGGAGCACACCGTGACCGACGCACACACCGCCGGCCCGTTCATCGCCGCCATCGACCAGGGCACCACCTCCTCCCGCTGCATCGTCTTCGACAAGGACGGCCGGATCGTCTCGGTCGACCAGAAGGAGCACGAGCAGATCTTCCCGAAGCCGGGCTGGGTCGAGCACGACGCCGCCGAGATCTGGGCCAACGTCCAGGAAGTCGTGGCGGGCGCCATCGACAAGGCCGGCATCACCTCCGCCGACGTCAAGGCCATCGGCATCACCAACCAGCGCGAGACCACCCTGCTCTGGGACAAGACCACCGGTGAGCCCGTCCACAACGCCCTCGTCTGGCAGGACACCCGCACCGACGCCCTCTGCAAGGAGCTCGGCCGCAACGTCGGCCAGGACCGCTTCCGCCGCGAGACCGGTCTGCCCCTCGCCTCGTACTTCTCCGGCCCGAAGGTCCGCTGGCTGCTCGACAACGTCGAGGGTCTGCGCGAGCGCGCCGAGCGCGGCGACATCCTCTTCGGCACCATGGACTCCTGGGTCATCTGGAACCTCACGGGCGGTGTCGAGGGCGGTCACCACGTCACCGACGTCACCAACGCCTCGCGCACCATGCTGATGAACCTGCACACCATGGCCTGGGACGACAAGATCCTGCAGTCCATGGAGATCCCGGCGCAGGTGCTGCCGGAGATCCGCTCCTCCGCCGAGGTGTACGGCACCGTCAAGGGCGGCGTCCTGGACGGCGTCCCGGTCGCCTCCGCGCTCGGCGACCAGCAGGCCGCCCTGTTCGGCCAGACGTGTTTCGCCGAGGGCGAGGCCAAGTCCACGTACGGCACCGGCACCTTCATGCTGATGAACACCAGCGACAAGATCATCAATTCCTACAGCGGCCTGCTGACCACGGTCGGCTACCAGATCGGCGACCAGAAGCCGGTCTACGCCCTGGAGGGCTCGATCGCCGTCACCGGTTCGCTGGTGCAGTGGATGCGCGACCAGATGGGCCTGATCAAGTCCGCCGCCGAGATCGAGACCCTCGCGTCCTCGGTCGAGGACAACGGCGGCGCCTACTTCGTGCCGGCCTTCTCCGGCCTGTTCGCCCCGTACTGGCGCTCCGACGCCCGCGGTGTGATCGCCGGCCTCACCCGGTACGTCACCAAGGCGCACATCGCCCGCGCCGTCCTCGAGGCCACCGCCTGGCAGACCCGCGAGATCACCGACGCCATGACGAAGGACTCCGGCGTCGAGCTGACCGCGCTCAAGGTCGACGGCGGCATGACCTCCAACAACCTGCTGATGCAGACCCTCTCGGACTTCCTCGACGCGCCGGTCGTGCGCCCGATGGTCGCCGAGACCACCTGCCTCGGTGCCGCCTACGCCGCCGGCCTGGCCGTCGGCTTCTGGCCGGACACCGACGCCCTGCGCGCCAACTGGCGCCGCGCGGCGGAATGGACCCCTCGCATGGACGCCGACAGGCGTGACAGCGAGTACAAGAGCTGGCTCAAGGCCGTCGAGCGGACCATGGGCTGGATCGAGGACGAGGAGTAGATCGACATGACCACCCTGCAGAGCGTCCCTGCCCTTGGGACGCGACCGGCGGCCGGTTCCCTTCCGAGCCGCGCCGAGACCCGGGAGCAGCTTTCCAAGGCGACGTACGACCTCCTGGTCATCGGCGGCGGCATCCTGGGCATCTCCACCGCCTGGCACGCCGCGCAGTCGGGCCTGCGGGTGGCCCTGGTGGACGCCGGCGACTTCGCCGGCGCCACCTCCTCCGCCTCCTCCAAGCTTCTCCACGGCGGTCTGCGCTACCTGCAGACCGGCGCGGTGAAGCTGGTGGCGGAGAACCACTTCGAGCGGCGTGCGGTCTCCCGCCAGGTGGCACCGCACCTCGCCAACCCCCTCACCTTCTACCTGCCCGTCTACAAGGGCGGCCCGCACGGCGCGGCCAAGCTCGGCGCCGGTGTCTTCGCCTACTCCGCCCTGTCGGCGTTCGGTGACGGCGTCGGCCACCTGCTCGGCCCGGCGAAGGCCGCGCAGGACGTGCCGGAGCTGCGCACGGACAACCTGAAGGCCGTGGCCGTGTACGGCGACGACCAGATGAACGACGCGCGCATGGCGCTGATGACGGTCCGCGCGGCCGTCGAGGCCGGTGCCACGGTGCTCAACCACGCCGAGGTCACCGGGCTGCGCTTCACCCGTGGGCGGGTCACGGGTGCGGAGCTGAAGGACCGCACCAGCGGCGACGAGTTCGGTGTCTCGGCCCGACTGGTGCTCAACGCGACCGGCCCGTGGGTCGACCACCTGCGGAAGATGGAGGACCCGAACGCGGCCCCCTCCATCCGTCTCTCCAAGGGCGCGCACCTCGTCCTGAAGAGGACCTCGCCGTGGAAGGCCGCGCTGGCCACCCCGATAGACAAGTACCGCATCACCTTCGCCCTCCCCTGGGAGGACATGCTGCTGCTCGGCACGACCGACGAGGAGTACGAGGGCGACCCCGGCCAGGTCGAGGTCACCGAGAAGGACACCGCCCAGATCCTGGACGAGGCCGCCTTCTCCATCCGCGACCAGCAGCTGTCGCGCGATCTGATCACCTACGCCTTCGCGGGTCTGCGGGTGCTCCCGGGCGGTCCCGGCGACACCTCCAAGGCCAAGCGCGAGACGGTCGTCACCGAGGGCCGCGGCGGGATGCTGTCGGTGGCCGGCGGCAAGTGGACGACCTTCCGCCACATCGGCCGTACGGTGATGAAGAAGCTGGAGTCCCTGCCGGGGCACCCGCTGGGCGAGGACTACGAGTCGGTCTCGACGCTGCCGAAGCGGCTGCCGCTGCCCGGCATCGCCAACCCGAACGCGGTCGCGCACCGGCTGCTCGTCGACGGCCCGGCCCCGGGCCCGCGGATGGCCGCCGACACCGCCAAGCACCTGGCGACGCACTACGGTTCGCTCTCCTTCGACATCGCCCGGATGGCGAACGAGAACCCCGAGCTCGGCGAGCGTATCCACCCGGACGCGCCGGAGATCTGGGCGCAGGTCGCCTACGCCCGTGACCACGAGTGGGCGGAGACGGCGGACGACGTGCTGCGCCGCCGTACGACGCTGACGATCCGCGGTCTGGCGACGGACGAGGTCCGCGGCAAGGTCGAGGACATGCTCCGCAAGTAGCGTTCCGGTAAGGGGCGGTCTCCATGGGAGGCCGCCCCTTACGCGTGCCCGGAGCCGCGCCATACGGCCGCCATCCCGCCGCAACACTGGGCGGGAAGAGTTGCCGGCATGAAGTTTCAGGTGCTCTCCATCATCGGCCACGCCCCGCATCCCCTCACCGGCGAACTCCCCTCCGCCGCAGACCGGTTGGAGGAGGTCCTCGCGGTCGGCGAGGCCGCCGAGCGACTCGGCTTCGACGCCTACGCGATCGGCGAACGGCATGCGGGGGCGTTCCTCTCCTCCGCCCCCACGGTGCTGCTCGGCGCGCTGGCCGCCCGTACCTCCCGCATCAGGCTGCTGACGGGGGTCACCGTCGTCGCGATCCTCGACCCGGTCAGGGTCGCCGAGGACTACGCCACGCTCGACCAGATCTCCCGGGGCCGGATCGAGCTGGTCATCGGCAAGGGGGCGGAGGCCGGCCACTTCGACCTCTTCGGCCTGGACGAGGAGCGGCAGTGGGATCTGCAGAAGGAGAAGTACGAGCTGCTGCGCCGGCTGTGGAGCGAGGAAGGCGTCGACTGGGAGGGCGAGTTCCGGCCCCCGCTCAAGGACGTGACCACCGTCCCCCGGCCGTACGCGGGGCTCCCGCGTGTCTGGCACGGCTCGGCCACCAGTCTCAACTCCCCCGAACTCGCGGCCAGGCACGGTGATCCGCTGTTCACGGCCAACGCGATCCAGCCGCGTGAGGCGTACGCGAAGCTGATCGCCCATTACCGGGAGAAGTTCGAGGAGTACGGTCACGACCCGGCCCACGCGCGCGTGGCGGCGGGTTCGGGCGGCCTGCTGATCGCCGACACGGCCGAGCAGGCGGTCGCGCGGTACAAGGAGCTGTACAAGGCGCGGGTGCGGCAGAACTTCAAGCCGCATCTGGAGGGGAAGGCCGGCTACAACACCCCGTTCCGGACGATCGAGGACGCGATCGCGGACGGTCCGCAGCTGATCGGATCGCCGCAGCAGATCATCGACAAGATCCTCGGCTGGCACCAGGTCTACGGTCATGACCTGCAGTCCGTCTCGGTCGACGGCTTCGGTCTTTCGACCGCGGAGCAGATCGAGACGCTGCGGCGCTTCGCCGAGGAGATCGCGCCGGTCGTACGACGGGAGGCGCCCAGCACCCTCTGGGAGGGCTGAGCCGGGCCGTGTGCCGGGCCGGGTTCGTGGGTAGTCGATCAAGGCCGCTTCGGCTCCCGGTGGTGCACGAGGGCTGCGGACGGACCGTGGGAAAGCCGTAAGGTTGGTCCGTACGACAGGAACTTCGAAAAGGAGGCACTGGGTGATCGAGCTCGAGGGGGTTCCCGAGCTGATCGACCCGGTCATGGTGGCCGCGTTCGAGGGCTGGAACGACGCCGGCGACGCCGCCTCCACCGCGGTCGCCCATCTGGACCGGGAATGGAAGGGCGAGGTGTTCGCGGCGCTCGACGCGGAGGACTACTACGACTTCCAGGTCAACCGGCCCACGGTGTGGCTGGACGGCGGCGTCCGGAAGATCACCTGGCCGACGACGAGGCTCTCCGTGGTCCGGGTCGGCGGCGACAAGCCGCGCGACCTTGTCCTGGTGCGCGGGATCGAGCCGTCGATGCGCTGGCGCTCGTTCTGCAACGAGATCCTGGGCTTCGCCCATGAGCTCGGCGTGGAGATGGTGGTGATCCTGGGCGCGCTGCTCGGCGACACCCCGCACACGCGGCCCGTGCCGGTCAGCGGGGTCACATCCGACCCGGATCTGGCACGCACGATGGATCTGGAGGAGACCCGCTACGAAGGCCCCACGGGCATCGTCGGCATCCTCCAGGAGGCCTGCACGCACGCGGGTGTGCCCGCGGTGAGCCTGTGGGCGGCGGTACCGCACTATGTGTCGCAGCCGCCCAACCCCAAGGCGACGCTGGCGCTCCTGAACCGGCTCGAGGATCTGATCGACATGCGGATCCCGCTGGGCGAGCTGCCCGAGGACGCGCGGGCCTGGCAGCTGGGCGTGGACCAACTGGCCTCCGAGGACAGCGAAGTGGCGGAGTACGTCCAGACGCTGGAGGAGGCGCGGGACACCGCGGAGCTGCCGGAGGCCTCGGGCGAGGCGATCGCCAGGGAGTTCGAGCGGTATCTGCGACGCCGTGACGGCGGTCCCGGTCCCGGACCGGGCCCCGGTCTCGCGACGGACGGCGGCGACGCCTCGTATCTGAGGGACCCCGGCAGCGGCCGGACACGGCCGCCGAAGCCGGAGCGGCCGGGTCCGGAATCGGCGCCGGAGAGTTCGGGGCCGGAGACGCCCTCCGAGGGCTCCGAAGGTTCCCAGGGCGAGAGCCCCGAAGGGTCCGACGGCGACGCCGAGGAGTGAGCCGTACGAGAGGGGGCCGCGCCGATTC